>NZ_JBEYXQ010000011.1:0-236971 GCF_040645115.1 Streptomyces sp. NPDC046860
CATCCAGTACGAGGGCGACCCTCCGCCTTGCGATCGCACGCACCAGACGCCGCGAGCCCTGCCCTCCGGGCAGACGACGCCACTTTGCGGACACGCCCTAGGGCGTCCGCACCCCGTCGGCGTTCCGGATCGTCACGCCTTGACAGGTTCTGCCCTCAGCCCGCACGATCGCTCCGTGAACCTGTCAGACAGCCAGACAGGTGGCCCGGCCCCGCGACGCGTCAGCGCCATGGAAGCGGTCCTCGGCCACCTCCGCGGCGCCATCGAGCGCGGCGAGTACGCGATCGGCGCGAAACTGCCCTCCGAGGCCGAGCTGTGCCGCACCCTGGAGGTCTCCCGGCCCGTCGTGCGCGAGGCCCTGCGCGCCCTGCACACCATGGGGCTCACGGTCTCCCGCACCGGCAAGGGCACCTTCGTCGTCGCCGACGCGGTGGAGGACCCCACCTTCGGCGACTACGCCGCCAGCGACCTGCTGGAGGTCCGCCGGCACATCGAGGTCCCGGTCGCCGGGTACGCCGCCCGGCGCCACACCCCCGAGGACCTCGACCGGCTGTCCCTCCTGCTGGACCGCATGGAACGCGAGACGGACACCACCGCGTGGGTGGCCATGGACACCCTCTTCCACCTCGCCGTCGCCGAGGCCGCCCGGAACCCGGTCTTCCGCAAGGTGATCGAGGAGATCCGCGACGCCCTCGCCCGCCAGTCGGCGTTCCTCACCGAACTCGGCGGCCGCCGCGAGCAGTCCGACCGCGAGCACCGCGCCATCCTCGACGCGCTCGCCGCCGGCTCCGAACACGACGCCGTCGCGGCCATGACCCACCACCTCGACCGGGTCGCCACGACCCTCTCCCGCGTGGTCCGCACCGCGGGCACCGCCACACCCCCGGCGCTGCCCGGACAGGGCGGACCGAAGACCACCGGAGCCGACGCGTGACCCGCGCCCAGGCCACCCCCGACCCCGTGACGCAGGCAGTGATGCACCAGACCTCCCCCCTCGACGCCCCCGTCGTCCGCGAACCCCGCCACACCCCCGTCGCCCACCTGGTGCGCGGGGGAGTCGTCGAAGGCGTCCACCACGGCTCGGTCGTCGTCCTCGACGCCGACGGCGGTGTGCGGTTCCGGCTCGGCGACACCGAGGCCGCCTTCTACCCTCGCTCGGCCCTCAAGCCCGTGCAGGCCGTCGCCATGCTGCGCGCCGGACTGCCCCTCGACGGCGACCTGCTCTCGCTGGCCGCCGCCAGCCACTCCGGCGAGGAACGCCACCTGGAGGGGACCCGGCGCATCCTCGCGCGCGCCGGACTCACCGAGGCCGACCTGCGCAACACCCCCGACATGCCCTACGACCCGGTCGTCCGCGACGCCTGGGTCCGGGACGGCCGGGAGCCCTCGCGGCTCGCCCAGAACTGCTCGGGCAAGCACGCCGCCATGCTCTGGACGGCGTCCCTGAACGGCTGGACCCTGGACGACTACCTCGACCCGGCCCACCCCCTCCAGCAGACCGTCGCCGAGACCGTCGAGGACCTCACCGGCCAGCGGGTCGCCCACGTCACCGTGGACGGCTGCGGCGCACCCCTCTTCGCCGTCTCCCTGCACGGACTCGCCCGCGCCCTCGCCCGCATCACCAGCGCCCCCGCCGGCACCCCCGAGGCGCGCGTGGCGGACGCGATGCGCGACCACGCCGAGATGGCCTCCGGAGTCCGCCGGGACGTGGCCGCGCTGATGCGCGCGGTGCCCGGACTGCTGGCCAAGGACGGCTTCGAGGGCGTCCAGGTGGCCGCGCTGCCCGACGGCCGCGCCGTCGCCGTGAAGATCGCGGACGGCGCCGACCGGGCCCGAGTCCCCGTCGCCGCGGCCGCGCTCGCCCACGCGGGCGTCGACGCCGCCCTCCTCGACGCCTTCGCGGGCGCGCCCCTGCTGGGCGGCGGCAGGCCGGTGGGAGCCATCCGTACGGTACGGGCGCTGGAGGCGGCCCCGCTGGTGCCCTCCGCCTGACGGGGCGGGCCGGGCGCGGCGCCCGGTCAGGCTCCGGTGCCGCCCCGGCCGGCCTTTCCGCCCTTGCTCCGCAGCGCCAGGGTCACGCCCGCCGCGCCGAGGACCACGATCCCGGCGACGGTCGCGGTCCGCGTCCAGTCGGTGTCGTCGTCCGGCGCCGGTGAGGTGGCGGCGGCCACGGGGACGGCGGAGTGCTTGGGCTGCGGCGTGGTGCGCAGCGCGTCCAGCGAGCCGACCGGGTCCACCCGGCCCGCGGCGGCGAACCCCCAGTCCAGCAGATGACGGGCCTCCTCGTACACGGCGAGGCCGCCGCCCTCCTGAGGGTTCATCACCGTGACCACGAGGGTGCGGCCGCCCCTGCGGGCGGCGGCGACGAGGGTGTTGCCCGCGTTGCTGGTGTAGCCGTTCTTGATCCCGACCAGCCCCGGATAGAGGGCGACGCCGTCCTCGCCGCTCAGCAGCCGGTTGGTGTTCTCGATGGCGAACGGCCAGCCGTCGCCCGGGAACTGGGCCTGCACGGTGGAGCAGTACCGGGCGAAGTCGGGGTTGCGTAGCCCGGCCCGCCCGAACACCGCCAGGTCGAACGCCGAGGACACCTGGCCGGGGGCATCGTAGCCGTCCGGCGAGATGACGTGGGTGTCCATCGCGCCGAGCGAGCGGGCGGTGGACTGCATCCGGGTCACCGTCCTCGGCACGCCGCCGTCCAGCGCCGCCAGGACGTGCACGGCGTCGTTGCCGGAGCTGAGGAACACCCCTCGCCACAGGTCCGCCACCTGATAAGTGTGGCCCTCCTCCACCCCGACCAGGCTGCTGCCCTCGCCGACGTCCGCCAGCTCCTGGTAACTCACCCGGTGCTGCTGTGTCGCGGGCAGCGTCGGCAGGACGGTCAGGGCGAACAGGGTTTTCAGGGTGCTCGCGGGCGGCAGTTTGCGGTGCGCCCCGTCGGCGGCGAGCACGTCGCCGCTGTCGGCGTCGGCCACCAGCCAGGACAGTGCGGAGAGCTGAGGCGTCTCCGGGGCACCGGCGCGCGGGCGCACCTGGATGCCGGAGCCGTAGAGCAGCGACGGCTGCGGGACGGCCGCCCGGGGCGCGGGCGGTGCGGGTTCCCCGCCGCTTCCGGTGGCGGCGGCCGCGGGCGCGAGGGCCAGCGCTCCCGCCACACACAGGGAACAGACGGAAACGGTCGCCCGACGTGAGAATCCGGTGCTCATATGATCAACGTAGGAAGATCGGCGGAATGCGGCGAGCTGCCCGCGCCGGACGGCTGACCCGAGCAACCCGGATGCCGCACTGGGGGCACTTCGGCGGAACGCGCCCGAAGCGAGCAGAAGGGCTCTCCGGAGGGGTGACGGGTGGGCCTGGAGTACACCCCTGTGCGCTCCTGTGTATGACGGGGCGACATGGTGTGGCGCCCTGTGTGCGAGTGCTCCAGGGGCCATGTCCTGATGCCGTAACGATCCCGTCCGGGCGGGGTACTTGGGCGTCACCTGTGCCCTATCGTCACGACATGTCCACGCCACCGCAGCAGCCCGCGCAGCCGTCCGACCGGCCGCCGCAGCCCGGGCCGCCCGCGCAGCCGCCCTCGGTCCCGCCCCAGCCGACCGCCTACCCCTACCCGGGCCCCCAGTCCCCGCCGCCGGTTCCGCAGTCCCCGCCGCCGGGCCCCTTCCCGCCGCCCAGCGTTCCGGGCGGCCCCCAGCCGGGCAACCCCTACGCCCAGCCCCCGCAGTACGGCCCCCCGGTGGGTCCACCGATGGCAGGCGGGAGCGGTGCCGCCGGACGGGCCGTGCTGTGGGCGGTCGTCGGAGCCGTCGCCGCCTCGGCGGTCTGGGCGGCCGGCGTCCTCCTGATCGGCGCCACGGCGGGCGCGGCCGACCTGCGCGGCTACGCCGCCCCCTCCGATCTCTGCTCGCGCGCGGACTACTCCTCGTTCAAGGACGAATACTCCGCGACCGACTCCTCCCCGACCCACAACTCCCTCAAGGACGGTGCGCTGGACGAGAGTTACTGCAGCGCCAGCCTGAAGAAGCCCGGCTCCTCCTACGCGGACGCCTACCTCACCCTCCAGGTCGACCTGCACAAGAAGACCGACCCGGGACCCGAGTTCACGGCCTCCTGGAAGAACTACGAGGAGAGCCACACCGGTTACGACGTCGGCCGGGTCGAGGGCATCGGTGACGAGGCGTACCTCGTCACCCGCGACACCACCAGCGGCACGTCCAGCGGCTCCCGCTACGCCACCCTGGCGGTCCGCGACGGCTGGGTCACCTACACCATGAGCTACAGCGCCTACCTCAGCTCCTACGACCCCGACAAGGACCCGCCCCGGATCGACGAGGTCTCGGACTGGCTGAAGACGGACACCCGCAACACCCTGGACCGGCTCAAGGACTGACGCGCTGCCCGGTCGGCCCCGCTCCCGACACCCCGCACGCCCTACCCTGGACCCATGTTCAGCCCCGAGGGTCCCACCACGCGCGAACTGGCCGTGCAGGCGTTGTCGTCCGTCGAGCGGGGCTACGACCTGCTCGCGCCCAAGTTCGACCACACGCCGTTCCGGACACCCGGAGCGGTGCTGGACGCCGCGGCGAAGGCGCTCGGTCCGCTGGGTCCCTTCGAGGACGGGCTCGACCTGTGCTGCGGCACCGGCGCGGGACTGTCCGTGCTGGGCGGGCTGTGCCGCCGGGGTGTCACCGGGGTCGACTTCAGCGCGGGCATGCTCGACGTGGCCCGGCGCGGGCAGGGTGCCAAGGCCGCGCTGGTGCGGGCGGACGCCCGCGCGCTGCCGTTCACGGCCGCCTTCGACCTCGTCGTCAGCTTCGGCGCCCTCGGGCACTTCCTGCCGCGCGAGCTGCCCGGCCTGTTCGCCCAGGTCCACTCGGCGCTCCGGCCGGGCGGCCGGTTCGCCTTCCCGGTGCTCGCACCGCCCCGGCCCACCGACGCCGCGTACTGGGCGCTGCTCGGCTTCGACGCGGTGATGCGGGTGCGCAACGCCGTGTGGCGGCCGCCGTTCGTCATGTACTACCGGGCCTTCCGCCTCGGCGACGTCCGCAGGGAACTGGAACGGGCCGGCCTCACCGTGGAGCTGTGGCCCCTGCCTGAGTTCGGCCGCCGCTCCGACGGCAGCCCCCGCGCCCGGCTGGTGACGGCACGGAAGGCGAACCCGTAGGCGCACGCGGGGTGTGGTGATGTCACGCGGCTCCTACGCGCGTCGCCGGGTCCATCGCGGACCGGTGCGTGCCCAGGCCCGCTCCCACTCGTCCAGCCGGCGCCGCAGCGCCACCCGGCGTTCCACGGCGCGGGCCAGGAGCACGATCGCGGCGGTGCCGCCCACCGTGGCCAGGCCGACCGCGACCGTGTGCTGCCAGACCGCCACGTCGTCCGCGGGCGCGGGCACCGCGCGCCCACGGCCGTCGAACCACACGGTGACCGTGTCACCGGCCCGCGTCCCCACCGGCACGGGGGCGACGGCGGTACGCGGACCCCGGCCCGCCTCCGTCCAGCGGACCTCGGCACGGTAGCCCTGTCCGCGGTCGCCCCGGACCGTCGGCCGGGCGTCGGGACGGCCCCGCACCACGGCCCGCACGGCGTGCCGTTCCGCCCGTTGCTCCGTGGCGTGCGCCCGCGCGCGGTCGTAGGTGTACAGCCCGGCCGAGATCCCCGCCAGCGGCGCGAGGACGCACAGCAGGACGGCGACGACCGTCACCACCCACGCCTCCATCACGTCCGACCGCCGCCGCAGCGGATTGTGCCGACGGCGGCGGCGCGACCGGATGCGCATGTCCACCCGGGTCGGGTACCCCACCGGTCCGGTCTCGTGCACGCGGCCCGCCACGAGCCGCCGAGGACTCAGCCGAAGCGCTCGATGCGGATGCGGTCCACCGGCTGACCGGCGGCGACGAGAAGCCGGGAGGCGTGTTCGGCGAAGCCGTTGGAGCCGCACACATAGGCTTCCCACCCACCAGGAGGCTGCTCCGCCAGGAGCGGGGCCACATGTGCGGCCGACATACGGCCCACCGGCTGCCCCTCGGGGGCGCTGCGGGTGAACACGGCCGTCGTCTCGGCGCCCAGCTCCCCGGCGTAGATCAGCTCCTCGGGTCCGCGCGCCGACACCAGCATCCGCAGCGGCACCGACAGGCCCCGGGCGCGGTGGTGCCGGACCATCGACATCAGCGGGACGACGCCCGAGCCGGCGCCCAGCAGCAGTGCCGGACGGTCGCCCGGCCAGGCGAAGAAGCCGCTCAGCGGGCCGCGCACCTCGATACGGTCGCCGGGCCTGGCCACCGTGTGGAACCAGCCCGAGACCTCGCCGTCCGGGACCCGGTCCAGGGTCAGCTCGATGTGCCCGGAGTCGTCCGGCGCGGAGGCGATGGAGTAGTGGCGCTGGGCCACGTACCCGTCCTCGGCGGTCAGCCGCAGCATCAGGTGCTGGCCGGGGAGGTGGCCCGCCCACGCGGGCACCGCGAGCCGGAACGTCGACGCCTGTGGGGTCTCGTGCCGCACCTCGGTCAGTGTGGCCGTCTGCCACGCGGCCGCGACCTGCTCGCTCACCGCGATCCGGCCCGGCACCGCGAAGCGCGCCGGGGGAGCGGGGGAGGCGGCGCCGGGAGCGGCGGGGGCCTGGTAGGTCTGCTCAGTCACCTCGGTACCGCTGTTCCTCCCACGGGTTGCCCCGCTCGTGGTAGCCGTTGCCCTCCCAGAAGCCCGGCTCGTCGTGGTCGAGCAGGGTGAGGCCCGCGATCCACTTCACGCTCTTCCAGAAGTACAGGTGCGGCACGATCAGCCGGGCCGGCCCGCCGTGTTCCGGGGCCAGCGGCACACCGCCCTGGTCCCAGGCGAGCCAGGCGCGGCCGCCGGTGAGGTCGGCGAGCGGCAGGTTCGCGGTGTACCCGGTGTGGGAGCGGGCCAGCACATGGGTGGCGGACACATGTGGCCGCGCCATATCCAGGAACGCGTCCAGCGAGACCCCGCCGAAGCGCATCCCGAACTTCGACCAGCCGGTCACACAGTGGATGTCACCCTCGTACACCGATCCGGGCAGCGCGTGCGCCTCGTCCCAGCCCCACGTGTGCGGCCGCTCCACCAGTCCGTCGACGCGGAAGGACCAGTCGGCGGGCGCGAGGGCGGGAGTGACCTCGGCGGACAGGACGGGCCAGTCGTCGCGCGCGTCGTACTGCCCCGGAGGCAGCCCCGGACGGGAGACGCGCCGACGGCCCGTGAAGCCTCGGGTGACGTTCATGGCTCAACCGTACGCTCTCGTCACAGCCGTCCCGCCCCAGGCCAGGGCCCCCGGCGGGCGAGATCGCCCACACTCCGCACCGCCCCGGGAATAGCCGCCCCGCCGCCGGACTTGGGTGGAGGGCCGACGCCCGAGCGCCGGTTCCCGACGAGGGAGAACGAGGAGTTGCAGATGCCCGAGGCGTACGTCTCCGCGCGGTACGAGAGCCCGGGGGCCGATGCCCCGGCCGGAGCCGTTCCCGGCCCCGCCGGACGGACGGCCCCGCACCCGCTCGACAACGCCGCGCGCGCCTCCCTCACCGGCCCGCACGCCCGCTTCGCCGAGCGCCACGGCCGGGTGCTCCGGTACCCGGTCGAGGTGTCGCCCTGGCTGGCCCTGCCCGACGACGTCGGCGCCGCCGACTGGGACGACATCGCGCGGATGGCGGGACCGGGCACGGAGGTCCCGCTGCTCGGCCACCGCGGCCCGGTGCCGCCGGGCTGGGAGATCACCTTCGACGTGGCGGGCGTGCAGATGGACGACGACGGGGTGGCCGGCGCCCCGGAGCCCGAGGCCGTGCCGCTCGGCCCGGCCGACGTGCCCGAGATGCTGGACCTCGTCGCCCGCACCCAGCCCGGCCCCTTCGCGCCGCGCACCGTCGAGATGGGCACCTACCTCGGCATCCGCCGTGACGGCGCGCTGATCGCCATGGCGGGGGAGCGGCTGCGCCCGCCGGGCTGGACCGAGATCAGCGCGGTCTGCACCGACCCCGCCTTCCGGGGCGAGGGCCTGGCCACCCGGCTGATCCTCGCCGTCGCGCACGGCATCCGCGAGCGGGGCGAGCGCCCCTTCCTGCACACCGGCGCCGCCAACACCGGCGCCATCCGCCTGTACGAGGCCCTCGGTTTCCGGCACCGGATCGACACGAGGTTCTTCGGCGTGCGCGTGCCCCTCGGGTGACGGCCCGGCCGCCTACTCGGTGCCGCCGGAGGCGCCCGTGTTGTACCGCTCCAGATACGCCGCGAAGCGGATCAGGTCGTCCTCCGGCCAGTCCGCGAGCCGTTCCCGGAAGGCGGCCCGGCGGCTGCGGGTGACCTGGGCCAGGATCTCCTGGCCCGCGTCGGTCAGATGCAGCACCTGCACACGGTGGTCGTCCGGGGCGAGCCGCCGTTCGATCAGCCCGGCCCGCTCCAGCGCGCCGACCTGACGGCTCACCGTCGACTTGTCGAGGGCGTAGTGCGAGGCCAGGTCGGTCGCCCGGCAGCCGCCGCGCTCCTCCAGGTGCCCGAGCAGCGTGTACGACACCAGCGACAGCTCGGGGTGCATGCGGCCCGCCGAGGCGCGGGCACGGCGCGCGAAGGCCGTCATCTCGCGCTGGATCGTCTCGACGGCCGACTCCGCCGCCGTCACGGAGACACCTTCGTCATGAGTACACCGGTCATGAGTACACCTTCGCTGAGAGCGCCCTGAGAGCCCCACGCGGAGCTCCTCCGATCCGCCCGACGATCCGCCCGGGCCGTTCTGGTTGTATAGTACAACTTGAATGTGAGTTGTATAAGACAACCAATGGAGGTTCCGGCCGATGAAATCACCGGCACTGCGTCATGTGCTCGCGCACCTGATCACCCCGCTGCTGATGTGCATAGGCATGGGGCTCGCCTATATGGGGGCCTTCGTCACCCCGGAGCCCCACCACATGCCCGTGGCCGTCGTCGGTGCCGGACCCGAGGCGAAGGTGTTCGCGCAGACGGTCAAGGACAGCGCGGGGGACAAGCTCGACGTCCGTACCGTCTCCACCCGGGCCGCGGCCGTCGACCTGCTGGAGAAGCGGCAGGTCACCGGCGCCTATGTGCCCAGCGCACATCAGCCCGAGCTGATCGTGGCGAGCGCCGCGTCCGACATGGGCGCCACCGCCGTGGAGAAGGTCTTCACCCCGGTCGCCGCGCACCAGGGCAAGCCCCTGAAGGTCACCGACGTCGCCCGGCCCGTCCCGGACGACCCCACCGGGCAGGGCCTGTTCTTCCTGCTCATCGCCGTCAGCATCGGCTCCTACGCCTCCGTCGCCGCCATCGGCGCGGCCGGCGCGGCGCTCGCGGTGCGGGTGCGGGCGCTGCTCGCCGTGGGCACGGCCGCGGTGGTCGGCGGCATCGGCGCGCTGCTCGCCGGGCCCGTCTTCCACCTCGCCCACCACGACCTCGGCACCCTGTGGGCCATGGCGTGGCTGTATTCGGCGGGCATCCTCCTCATCGGCGTCGGCCTGCACACCTTCCTCAAGCGCTGGACCACGCTGGCCATGATGGTGCTGTTCGTGATGCTGAACTTCACCAGCTCCGGCGGTTTGTTCCGGCCCGAGCTGCAGAACGGCTTCTTCGGCACCCTGCACGCCTTCTGGAACGGCGCCGGATTCGTGGAGGGCGTCCGCTCGCTGCTCTACTTCGGCGACGACGGCATCGCCCGCGACGTGTGGACGCTCGTGGCCTGGCTGGCCGTCGGCATCGCCGTCACCGGCCTCGCCGCCCTGCGCGAGCGCCCGGCCCGCCGGAACCCGGAGGCCGTACCGGCCGCTCCCGGCGCTCGGGCCACCGAGGCCACCGAGGCCGCGCAGGCGGCGGAGGCGGAGGCCGAGGAAGAGACCGAGGAGACCGTGGCCGTCTGAGCCACCGCCGGCGGACGGCCCCGGCCGGGCCGGGAACCCGGTGCCGCCCGGGGACCCGGCACGGTATGGTGGCCGTCCGGTCGCACACGGTGCGCGGCCGACGCGACAGAGGAGGTGAGACCCATCAACGCTGTGTCAGCCAGGGTGCTCTCTCCTCGCGCCCGTGCCGTGTGACGGTACGGACCGACGCGACGGTGACCGCGGGAGCGCCCTGAGGCCCCAGGTCCCGAAAGGCTCATGGCTCTTATGGCCACCATGCCCGCATCACCCTCCCCGCTCGCCGACCCGCCCGCCCTC
Organism: Streptomyces sp. NPDC046860; assembly: GCF_040645115.1. Taxonomy (NCBI): domain Bacteria; kingdom Bacillati; phylum Actinomycetota; class Actinomycetes; order Kitasatosporales; family Streptomycetaceae; genus Streptomyces; species Streptomyces sp. NPDC046860. The sequence goes on from NZ_JBEYXQ010000011.1 coordinate 10,164, forward strand.
GTCGCCGCCCTGCGCGCCGCGGGATGTGTCTTCGCCGAGGACGAGGCCCGCCTCATCCTCGCCACCGCCCGCAACGCCGACGAGGCCGCCGGGATGACCGCCCGCCGCGTCCGCGGACTCCCGCTCGAACACGTCCTCGGCTGGGCCGAGTTCCACGGCCTGCGCATCACCGTCGAGCCCGGCGTGTTCGTACCCCGCCGCCGCACCGAGTTCCTCGTCGACCAGGCCCTGGCACAGGCGCCGCGCGCTCACGTCGTCGTGGACCTGTGCTGCGGCTCCGGCGCGCTCGGCGCGGCCCTGGCCGTCGGCCTCGACGGCGCCGAGGTGCACGCCGCCGACATCGACCCGGCCGCCGTACGCTGCGCCCGCCGCAACCTCGCTCCGCACGCGGGCCGCGCCCACACCGGCGACCTCTACGCGGCGCTCCCCGGCCGGTTGCGCGGCCGCGTGGACATCCTCACCGCCAACGTGCCCTACGTACCCACCGCGGAGGTCGCCCTGCTCCCCTCCGAGGCCCGCGACCACGAGCCCGCAACGGCGCTCGACGGCGGCCCGGACGGCCTGGACGTGCTGCGCCGGGTGGCGGCCGGCGCGGCCGGATGGCTGGCTCCCGGCGGGTGCCTGCTCTCCGAGACCAGCGCCCGTCAGGCCTCGGCAGCCAAGGAGGTCTTCGCCCGCGCGGGACTGACCGCACGCGTGGCGGTCTCCGACGACCGGGACGCGCACGTCGTGATCGGCGTGCGGTGACCGTCCGCCGGCCTACGACCGTCCGCCGGCCTACGACCGTTCGCGGGCCCGTGCGATGAGCACGGCCACGTCGTCGTGGTTGTCGGGCTCGTACAGCGTCGTCAGGAGGTGCTCGCAGACCTCCTCCAGCGGGCGGTCCGGGGCGTCGGCCAGCAGCGACAGCAGCCGGTCCAGGCGCTCGTCCAGCGAGTGGCTGCGGGTCTCCACCAGACCGTCGGTGTACAGCACCAGCTCGTCACCGGGCTCGAAGTCGACCGTCACGGTGGAGAACTGCACCCCGCCCACGCCCAGCGGCACACCCGTGGGCAGGTCCAGCAGCTCCGGAGCCCGGCCCGGACGGATGCGCACCGGCGGCAGGTGCCCGGCGTTCGCGATCAGGCACCGGCGTCGCTCGGGGTCGTGAACGGCGTACACACAGGTGGCGATGGAGTGCTCCGTCGCCGCGGTGGCCTTGTCCAGCTGCTCCAGCAGCAGGGACGGGTCGAGGTCGAGCGAGGCCAGCGTGGTGGTGGCGGTGCGCAGCAGGCCCATCGTGGCGGCGGCGCTGATGCCGCTGCCCATCACGTCGCCGACGACCAGTGCCGTCTTGTCGCCGTCCAGCGGTATGACGTCGAACCAGTCACCGCCGACCTCGCTGGTCGATCCCGCGGGCTGGTAGCGGGACGCGACCTCCAGCCCCGCCGTCACCGGCGGATGGCTCGGCAGCAGGCTGCGCTGCAGGGTCAGCGCGGTGCTGCGGGCGTTCTGGTACCAGCGCGCGTTGTCGATCTGCACCGCCGCGCGCGCCGCCAGCTCCCGCGCCAGCAGCACGTCGTCCTCGTCGAAGGGCGCCGGATTGCGGGTCCGTTTCAGGTCCAGCGCGCCCAGCACCTCGCCGCGCGCGATCAACGGCACCGCGAGATACGAGTGCAGGCCCGCCCGGTGCAGCAGGACCGCGGCCTCGGGGGAGCGGGCGATACGGGTCAGATCCTCGTCCCGCACTCGCGGCACGTGCACCGCCTCGGCCGTCCGCACGCACTCCGTGACCAGGCGGTCCGGGCCGTACCAGGCGATCCCGCCGGGCCGGTCGGCGGCCCGCGCCGCGTCGCCGCCGTCGTCCGGGCGCACCGCCAGGGCCCGGATCACGGCGGGCTCCGACGGACGCAGCGTGCTGCGCCTGCCCTCCACCACCGCGTCCAGCAGATCGACGGCGGCCACGTCCGCGAGCGCGGGCACGGCCACCTCGGCCAGCTCGCACGCGGTCCGCTCCAGCTCCAGCGTCGTACCGATACGGGCCGAGGCGTCCGCGATCAGGGCGAGCCTGCGCCGCGCGTTCTCCGCTTCCACCGCCGCCCGGTGCTGCTCGGTGATGTCGACCAGGGACAGGGCGACGCCGAGTACGTTGCCCAGCGTGTCGTCGAGGCGGTACAGGGACAGCGACCAGGTGTGCCGGTTCTCCGGGTCGGCCGGGGTGCGCCCCACCACGGTCCGGTCGATCACCGGGTCCCCGGTGGCCAGCACGTCCCGCAGCGCCTCCTCCACCACGTCGGCGTCCAGCCGCGGCAGCACCTCGCGCGGCAGGCGTCCCGTGTGCCGCTCGGCCGGTACTCCGCTGAGCCGCTCCAGGGCCGGATTGATCGAGACGAACCGCAGCCCGGTGTCCAGGACGGCCAGTCCGATGGGGGACTGGTGCACCATCCGCTCGGACAGCGCCACGTCGTGTTCCAGCCGCCGTACCGTCGACTGGTCGGCCGCCAGGCCCAGCGCGTAGACATCGCCCCGGTCGTCCAGCAGGCGCATGTTGCGGAATTCGACCAGTCGGGTGGTGCCGTCCTTGCGGCGGATGGGGAAACCGCCCGCCCAGCTCTGCCCGGTGCGCATCACGTCCTCGAACAGCTCGCCGACCAGTTCGATGTGCCGTTCGTGCACCATCAGGCGGGCCGCGTACCGGCCGAGCGCCTCGTCGGCGGGGTAGCCGAACAACTCCTCGGCCTGCGGGCTCCACAGCACGATGCGGCCCCGGGCGTCCAGCACCACGGAGGCCACGCCCAGCATGTCGAGCAGCCCGCCGGGCCGCACCGGGCCGCGCTCGGGCTCGCCGTTCCCGGCCGCCTGAGTCTCGGCTGCACTCATGCCACGCACCGCCTTCGCCCGTCCGCACGGCACGCCGTCCCCCGTGCCGACTCCCCTTGTTGTACCGCGCTCACACCCGCCTCGCCGAGACCAAGGCCCTCCTGAGCCTCAGCTCCACCTTCTCTCACTCCCGCCACTCACGTGCTCCCCGGGCCGGCTCGCCCGCGCCACCCGCGGGGCGCCCGTCGTCCGCGGGGACGGGAGAGTTCACCCTCACCTTCCCTGTTTGGTCTGTACATGCCTACGCGGGCGGGCCAGACTGTGCGCCGACCGAGTGTCCCCACCCCCCCTCACCGAGGAGTCGGCCCATGCCCTCCCCTGCCCGGGAACGCCGCCGCGCGTTACTCGCCGGACTCGTCACCCTCGCCACCGCCGCCGTCGTGTCGCTGGGCTCCGCGGCCCCCGCCTCGGCGGCGGACGTGTGGAACGAGACCGGTTCCGACCGTGCCGACCCGCTGACCGAGAGCCAGGGCCTGACCTCCGTGGAGGTCCCTGCGGGCAGCCCCAACCGCTACACCGGCATCGGCACCATCCCGGTCGGCGTCTCCAGCCGGGGCTGGAACCACGTCGGCGACCCCGACGCCTCGTACAACGGCTACTACATCGAGCCCTACCAGCGGGACTCGGGCAGCTCCAAGATGTACCGGGTGCAGGCGCCCGGCGGTGCCTGGTCGGAGTACGTCCACCAGCTCGCACCCGGCGAGGCCATGAACAACTCCTGGTCCGCCGTCTCGCCCGACGGGCAGTGGATGCTGTCCGGCGAGTGGGGCACGATGAACCGCCTGCTGGTCTTCCCCACCCCCGGCGTCAACTCCGCCACCTCGCCCTCGGCCGACCTGAAGCTGGCCTCGAACGTCACCCTGGACCACGCCGTGCGCGACGTGCAGGGCTGCGACTTCTCCGGCCCGACCACGCTGCTCTGCTCCTCCGACGACCCGGAGGGCACGCTGTTCGGCATGACCAAGCCGCTGCTCCAGATCGACCTGTCGGCGGCGCCGAACGGCACCTCGAACGTCTCCGGCCATGTCACGGCCCTGCGCCAGTTGCCGCTGCGCAGCTCCTGTTCGGGGAGCTTCGAGACCGAGGGCATCGACTACGACCGGCGCAGCGGCGTCCTGCGCGTGATCGTCGTCTCGCCGGGCTTCTGCGTGATCACGGACAGCAAGACGTACAAGTTCACCCGGAGCTGACCTCGCGGTCCGCCCGATTCCTGGGGATGGCCCGGGTGCGCCGGGGTACCCGACCAGCGGCACGGCCAGGAAAGGAGCGGACATGACGAACACGGAGGCATCGCACCCGGAAACCGTCTCGGTGGAGATCAGCGGGTGTTCCCCTGACGACGCGCGCATGGTCTTCGATGTGCTGAGCACCTGCTTCGCGTCGGACCGCGACGCGGGCGAGACCCCGCGGCAGCAGGACGAGACACGCCCGATGGTCTGGCTCGGCACGTACGACATCGCGGACTCCCGCTCCGGGAGCTGCCCGCCGGTCAAGCTCAGCTCGTCCGTCCAGGCGGACGTGCAGGGCGGGTACTGGGCGGTGAACCGGTTCCGGGAGGCGCTGGACGAGATGTTCACCGTCCGGGAGACCGTCGCGGCCTCCGGCGATCAGGAGCGGGAACTCCACCTGCTGCTGGACAGCCGCTGACCGGTCCCCGCGTGAAGCGGCGCCCCGGCCGACGTCCTGTCGGCCGGGGCGTTTCGTGTGCCCTCCGTCCCACCTTTATGCAACTAGTTGCAAAAGGGTGAGCGGTTGCTCTACAAACAAGAGGCGACCGCACCCCCACGGAGGGCCCGATGAGCCGTTACCCGCACCTGATGTCCCCGCTCGACCTGGGATTCACCACCCTGCCCAACCGCGTCCTGATGGGCTCCATGCACGTGGGCCTGGAGGAGGCCGAGCGCGGCTTCGAGCGGATGGCGGCCTTCTACGCGGCCCGCGCGCGCGGCGGAGTGGGGCTCATCGTCACCGGCGGCATCGCCCCCAACGACGAGGGCCGCCCCTACGAGGGCGGCGCCAAGCTCACCACCGACGCCGAGGCCGGGCAGCACCGCGTCGTCACCGACGCCGTGCACCGCGAGGGCGGCCGCATCGCGCTGCAGATCCTGCACTTCGGCCGCTACGCCTACCACCGCGACCTGGTCGCCCCGAGCGCGCTCCAGGCGCCGATCAGCCCCCACGTCCCGCGCGAGCTGACCGACGCCGACGTCGAGCGGACCATCGAGGACTACGTCCGCACCGCCCGCCTCGCCCGGCAGGCCGGGTACGACGGCGTGGAGATCATGGGCTCCGAGGGCTACCTCATCAACGAGTTCATCGCCGCCGGCACCAACCACCGCACCGACCGCTGGGGCGGCTCGTACGAGAACCGGATGCGGTTCCCCGTCGAGATCGTGCGCCGGGTGCGCGAGGCCGTCGGCGAGGACTTCATCCTCGTCTACCGGCTCTCCATGCTGGACCTCGTGCCCGGCGGCTCCTCCCTGCCCGAGGTCATCACCCTCGCCAAGGCCGTCGAGGCGGCGGGCGCGACCATCATCAACACCGGCATCGGCTGGCACGAGGCGCGCATCCCGACCATCGCCACCTCCGTGCCCCGCGGCGCCTACACCTGGGTCACCAAGCGGCTCATGGGCGAGGTGTCCGTGCCGCTGGTGACCACCAACCGCATCAACACCCCCGAGCTGGCCGAGGAACTGCTGGCGGACGGGCGCGCCGACATGGTGTCGATGGCCCGCCCGATGCTCGCCGACCCCGACTTCGTCATCAAGGCCGCCGAGGGCCGCTCCGAGGCCATCAACACCTGCATCGGCTGCAACCAGGCGTGCCTGGACCACACGTTCAGCGGCAAGATCACCTCCTGCCTGGTCAACCCCCGCGCCTGCCACGAGACCGAGCTCGTGCTCACCCCGACCCGGCTGAAGAAGCGCGTCGCCGTCGTCGGCGCCGGACCCGCGGGCCTGGCCTGCGCGGTCTCCGCCGCCGAACGCGGCCACCAGGTCACCCTGTTCGACGGGGCGGGCGAGATCGGCGGCCAGCTCAACGTGGCCCGCAAGGTCCCCGGCAAGCAGGAGTTCGACGAGACCCTGCGCTACTTCCGCCACCAGCTCGACGCCCACGGCGTCGACGTACGCCTGGACACCTGGGTCACCTCCGGCGACCTCGGCGGCTTCGACGAGGTCGTCGTCGCCACCGGCGTCACCCCGCGCACCCCCGACATCCCCGGCATCGACCACCCGAGCGTCGTCGGCTACCTCGACGTGCTGCGCGACGGCGCCCCCGTCGGCGACCGGGTCGCCGTGCTCGGCGCGGGCGGCATCGGCTTCGACGTGGCGGAGTTCCTCACCGACGCCGGCGACAAGGCCAGCGAGGACCCCGCGGCCTACTTCCGCGCCTGGGGCGTCGACACCGACTACACCGCGCCCGGCGGCCTGGGCGCGCCGAGCCGTCCCACGCCCCCGCGCTCCGTCCACCTCCTGCAGCGCAAGGCCGCCAAGGTCGGCGCCGGACTCGGCAAGACCACTGGCTGGATCCACCGCACCGAGCTGAAGCACCGGGGCGTCACCATGGTCCCCGGCGTCCGCTACGACCGCATCGACGACGCCGGCCTGCACGTCACCGTGGGCGAGGAGAGCCACGTGCTCGACGTCGACACGGTCGTGCTGTGCACCGGCCAGGAGCCGCGCCGCGACCTGTACGAGGAGCTGATCGCGGCCGGACACAGCGCCCACCTCATCGGGGGCGCCGACGTGGCGGCCGAACTCGACGCCAAGCGGGCCATCAAGCAGGGCACCGAGCTGGCGGCGGCCCTGTAGCACCCGCGCGTCCCTAGGATGACCCCATGTCACTCCCGCACGCCATCCTCACCGCCCTGCTGGAGAAGCCGTCCTCGGGTCTGGAACTGACCCGGCGGTTCGACAAGTCGATCGGCTACTTCTGGTCGGCGACCCACCAGCAGATCTATCGCGAGCTGGGGAGGCTGGAGGCCGAGGGGTTCATCCGCGCCCTGCCGTCCGCGCAGCCCGCCCGCGGGCAGAAGAAGAGTTACGAGGTTCTGCCCGCGGGACGCGGCGAGCTGTCCCGCTGGACCGCCGCGGCCCAGGACCCCAAGCCGATGCGGGACGCGATGCTGCTCAGGCTGCGCGCGGCGGCGGTGGTCGGCACGGCGGGCCTGGCCGCCGACATGCGCCGTCATCTGGATTTGCACCAGCGGCAGTTGACCGAGTACCGAGAGATCGAGCAGCGCGACTTCCCGCCCGGCCGGGACTCCCCGCAGGACCGGCTGCGCCACCTGGTCCTGCGGGCCGGGATCGACCTGGAGACCTTCTGGTCGCAGTGGCTCACCGAGGCGCTGGAGGATCTGCCGCCCTCCCCGGACGAACCGGGACGCTGACCGGGCTGACCGGAGTGCCGTGCTGGGGCCGCGCTCAGTGCCGCCGGTGGGACCGGGGCCGGCGGCGCAGGAACCAGGCGCCCGCGATGACCCCTGACCCCACCAGGGCCGCGCCCACCCCGAGGGTGACCGTGCCGTAGTCGCGCGCGGAGCCGCCGATGCCGCCCGCCACGCCCCGGGACGGAGTCGCCCTGACCGCCGAGGTGCCCGCGACGCTCGGAGCGGACGCCGTTGAAGACGCCGCGGACACGATGACGACCTGACTGCCCGCCGTCACCCCGTTGGCGCACACCACCGTCACCGTGTACGTCCCCGGAGTCACCCCGGACCAGGCGGCCGACTGTCCGGTCGCCGTCCCCGACAGGGCCACCTGCCGCCCCTGGGCGAAGCTGGTCTGCCCGCTGCTCAGCAGCGAGGCGACCCCCCAACTGCCGTTGCTCTGGACACAGGCGCTGGTCGTCACCGACACGTTCGCGCCCGTGGTGCTGACGGAGATCCCGGACACGGCGGCGGCCGGCCCGGCGAGCGCGAGCGGCAGCGCGGCGGCGGCCAGCGGCGCGGCGGAACGGGACAGGACTCGGGAATAGCGCATGGGCTCGCCTCCGGCGGCACGGTGGCGGTACATCCCGTGCGCCGCCGGGGTCGGGAACGTCCGTGCTGCCCCAGACGCAGCCAACGCGGCCCCCGAGCGCGCCGCACGCGCAGGGCGTCCGCACAGGTGACGCGCTCCGCCGTCCGGGCGTTCAGCCGGGCCGGCGGCCGGTCGTGACGGTCCGTTCCACCGAGAAGCCGCCCCACGTGCCGTCCGGCAGCCGGGCCCGCAGCCGCACCCGGTGGACCTCGCCCGCCTCGCGCCCGGCGTACAGGCTGTGGTGCGCCCGGCCGGGCGGCGGCGTGCCGCCCCACACCAGGGAACTGTCCGTGCCCCCGTCCAGCCGGATCTGGTACTCCGTGATCACCCCGTCCACGTGCGGCGGGTCCCAGGCGAGGTCGAGGTAGTAGGACCCGGCCGAGTGGCGCGAGGCCGCAGTGAAGCCGGTCGGCGCGGTGCCCCGGCGGTCACCGGCGCCGGGTGTGGTGAGGCGGACCGGCGTGCTCGCGGGGGAGAGGTTGCCCGCCGCGTCCTGGGCCCGGACGGTGAACGTGTAGCGGGTGCCGGGACGCAGCCCGGTGACCACGGTCGCCGTCTGGCCGCCGCCGACGGTGTGGATGCGCACCCCGCCCTGCTCGACGGCGTACGACCGCACGCCCCGCTCGTCGCGCGCCGCCGCCCAGGAGAGCTGCACCGCGCGGCCGTCGACCACGCGCCCGGCCGCGCGTTCGGGACGGCTCGGCGCCGAGCGGTCCGCGGCTACCGAGGCGGGCGTGCGGGCACGCGCCTCACGGCTAGGGGGCCCGATCCGCCCGTCCGCGTTCCGGGCCCGCACGGTGAAGACGTACGGGGTGGACGGCTGGAGCCTGGTGACATCCACCATGTGCTGCGCGGCCGGTACTTCGCTGACTTTCGTGGTGCCGCGATACACCTCGTAGACATCCACACCGGTGCCGGCCGCGTTCCACATCACATGGACGCTGGTGGCGCTCCCCGCGTCGGCGGTCACCCCGGTCGGCGCCCCGGGGGCCGGGCCCGTCGTGGACCCGCCCTCGGCCGGGGCGCAGGAGACCGCCAGCAGAAGGGCCGCGCAGACCGGCACCCGGCGGGCGGGTCGGAGGGGAACACGTCGCACGGTGCTGCCTCCCGGACGCCCGGCGGCAAAGGTCCGGACCAATATGGCGGTCGTGACACATCCCTGGCAAGGGGGGCGCGGTGGTGACGCCGTCCGGACGTTACGTATGCTGTGGTCTCCCTGAGGCGTGAACTGGCCCAGAAACAGGTCGAGTTCGTGCCCGAGGCGCGGAAACGCTGTCGTCGCAGGACCCGCGCCGACGCGGGCGGCCGGGGACCCGGGCCTTCGCCGGTCCGGGTCCCCGGACTCCCGTGAGCTGCTCCATCCGGCCGCAGAACATGCCCCGTCCGGCCCCATGGCGGCAACCGTGCGCCCCTCTCGCCACCCACGTGGGTGATGGTGTTCGAAATATCCCCTACGGGAGGTTCTCCAGCGTGCGATTTCCGTCGCTGACGCCGGTCCTGGCCGGTGCCGCCCTGCTCGCCCCGACGCTGCCGCCCGCCGCCGCTGCCGCACCCCTCGGCGACCGGCCCGCCGCCCGCCACGGAACCGCGGTGACCGCGGCCGAACTGCGCGCCCGGACCCGCGACTGCGCGCAGGTCTCCCACGGCCGCTACCGCGAGGACGCCGCGGGCCCCGCCAAGGTCGCGGTCTGCGGCACCCGTGACGCCGTGTTCTGGAAGGCGGACCTGGACGTCGACTGCGACGGCCGGTCCGGCACCCGCTGCAACCGCCGCACCGACCCGTACTTCTCCCCGGCCACCGCCTTCCCGCAGTCCGACGGCCGTCCCCTCGACGCCGAGCGCCTGCCCTACATCGTCATCCCGCCCGCCAGCGGTATCTGGGACCACCGGGCCCACGGCGTCCGGGGCGGCTCCGTGGCGGCCGTGCTCTACCGCGACCGGATCGCGTACGCGGTCGTCGGCGACACCGGCCCGCGCGACATCATCGGCGAGGCCTCCTACGCCACCGCCCGCGCCCTCGGTATCGACCCCGACCCGCGCGGTGGCGGAACCCCGTCCGGGGTCACCTACATCGTGTTCCGCGACGCGCGGGCGCAGCCCATCGAGAACCACGCCGACGCGGTGGCCAAGGGGGAGAGGCTCGCCCGGAAGTTCGCCGGGCGCACGGGCTGAGAGCGGGCGGGCCGGCCCCGGTGACCGGGACCGGCCCGGCGCTCACACCTTGCGGTAGGCGTACGCCTCGGACGCGGCGGCCACCACCGCGTCCAGATCGGCACCCGTCGCCGCCGTCACCACGGCGGCCACCGCGCCCTCGACGAACGGGGCGTCCACCAGGCGGGTCGCCCCGGGCAGTTCGTCGCCCTCGGCGAGCAGCGCCTTGACCGTCAGCACCGCGCTGCCCAGGTCGGTGAGGACCGCGACCCCGGCCCCCCGGTCCACGGCGGCCGCCGCCGCCGAGATCAGCTCCGCGCTGGTGCCGAAGCCGCCGCCCTCCGTGCCGCCCGCCGCCGCGACCGGCACGTCCGCCGCACCGCCCGCCAGCGCCTTCGCCAGTCCGGCCACCGAATCGGCGACCTCCGCGCTGTGCGACACCAGCACGATCCCGACCCGCTGTTCGTCACTCATCGGTGCCTCCCTCCGCGGCGGTCGCGAGCGCCGCGATCAGCAGGGCGGACGAGGTGGCACCGGGGTCCTGATGGCCGATGCTGCGCTCTCCGAGATAGCTGGCCCGGCCCTTGCGGGCCTGCATCGGCGTCGTCTCCACCGCGCCCGACTCGGCGGCCCGGCGCGCGGCGTCGAAACCGTCGCCGAGCGCGTCCACGGCCGGGATCAGCGCGTCCACCATCGTCTTGTCGCCGGGCGCAGCCCCGCCGAGCGCCCGCACCCCGTCGACCCCGGCGCGCAACGCCTCCGCCAGCTGCGCCTCGCTCACCTCGGGGGCGTCCCCGAGGACCTTTCCGGCCCGGCGCAGCAGCGTGCCGTACAGCGGTCCGGACGCGCCGCCGACCGTGGAGATGAGCTGGCGCCCGGCCAGCGTCAGGACGGCACCCGGCGTGCCGGGGGCCTCCTTGTCCAGGGTGGCCAGCACGGCCGTGAAACCGCGCTGCAGATTGCTGCCGTGGTCGGCGTCGCCGATGGCCGAGTCGAGAGCGGTGAGCCGCTGTGCCTCCCGGTCGACGGACGCGGCGGTCGCCGTGATCCAACGGCGGAAGAAGTCGGCGTCGAGCACTGGATCTCCTTGGCTGGTAGGGATGTTGACCACTGCCTCCGCCGTATCACATACCCCAGCGCAGTGCGGGGGTGCGGACCGGCGCGTCCCACAGCCGCAGCAGTTCCTCGTCCACCTGGCACAGGGTGACCGACGCGCCCGCCATGTCCAGGGAGGTGACGTAGTTGCCGACGAGCGTGCGGGCGACCGCCACGCCACGCTCCGCCAGCACCCGCTGCACCTCGGCGTTGAAGCCGAACAGTTCCAGCAGCGGGGTGGCACCCATGCCGTTGACCAGGACCAGCACCGGTCCGCGCGGCGGCATGTCGTCCAGGATGGCGTTCACCGCGAAGTCGGCGATCTCCCCCGACGTCATCATCGGGCGCCGTTCCCGCCCCGGCTCGCCGTGGATGCCGATGCCCAACTCCAGCTCGCCGGGCGGGAGGTCGAAGGTGGGGGAGCCCTTGGCCGGGGTGGTCACGGCGCTCAGGGCCACGCCGAAGCTGCGCGAGGCGGCGTTGACCTGGCGGCCGATGGCCTCCACCCGCTCCAGCGGCTGCCCCTCGGCCGCGGCGGCGCCCGCGATCTTCTCCACGAAGAGGGTCGCCCCGGTGCCGCGCCGGCCGGCGGTGTAGAGGCTGTCGGTGACCGCGACGTCGTCGTCGACCAGAACCTTGCCGATCTGGATGCCCTCGTCCTCGGCGAGTTCGGCGGCCATGTCGAAGTTGAGCACGTCGCCGGTGTAGTTCTTCACGATGAACAGCACCCCGGCGCCGCTGTCGACCGCGGCCGCGGCCCGCGCCATCTGGTCGGGCACCGGCGAGGTGAACACCTCTCCGGGACAGGCCGCCGCGAGCATCCCGGGTCCGACGAATCCGCCGTGCAGCGGCTCGTGTCCGGACCCGCCCCCGGAGACCAGTCCCACCTGCCCGGCCACGGGCGCGTCCCGGCGGACGATCAGCCGGTTCTCCACGTCCACGTTCAGATCCGGGTACGCGGCCGCCATCCCCCGCAGAGCATCCGCCACCACGGTCTCCGGAACATTGATCAACATCTTCATCGGTGTCTCCTCACGACGCCGCGGACGGGCCTCCGGACGGCGTCTGCGCTGTAATAGGGCTGTCAGGTCTCGATGAGCGCTCTGTGATGCCGGAATCGCAGTACTACTGTCGGCAGTATCGACCTTGCGGCTCCCAAGGTCACGTGGAGAGCGGGAGGTCCGCAGGTCCGCATCGGCCATTGGGGTGACCTGACCGTGCCGGGCACCGCGTCCGAGCCGGCCTCGGCGCGCCGCCTCCGCCGCGGCGCCACCGCCGAACCGGACAGCCTTTGCCGGGGATGACGGCCCCGGAGCGCCGCACAGGGGATGCCCCGTGTGGGACATCCCCTGTGCGATACGGTCACCCGCTGGTCACCCGCTGGTCACCACGAAGCTCTGGGCCGGTGAGCCGTCGCAGGCGCGCTGGGTGAGCTGCGCGCTGTCGGTGGCGGCGGCCGCGGCGGTGAGGCACTTGCCGCTGTGCCGGGCGGTGAAGTGATATCTCCCGGCGGCCTCCTTCACCGGGAGCCACTGCTGGTTCTGCCCGCCCGTGTACGCCCACAGCTGGAGCGGCGCGTTGTCGGCGGTGGAGACGCCGGTCACGTCGATGACCTGATCCGGCGCGGGGCGCACCCCGATGCGCCGGTATCCGCCGCCGGTTCCGGCGAGCCGGAACTGCTGGGCCTGGGTGCCGTTGCAGGCGTACTGCTGGATCGCGGTCCCGTTGGCCGTGGCGGCCGCGCGCGCGTCGACGCAGGTCCCGTTGCCGATGTTGCGCAGCGCGTACCAGGACGTCTCGGAGAGCGTGTCGTCCGGCGGCGTGGTAACGCCCGCGCCGCCGAGCCACTTCAGCCCGTCCAGCAGGAACCGGTTCTGCGTGGCGCTGGCGAACGTCGACGACAGACGGGTGTTCGTGTCGTAGTTCATCGCGTTGTGGCCGAAGTTCGCGTAGAGCATCTTGTACTTCGTGTTGGTCCACAGGATCGGGTAATACCCGCTGTACCAGGACTGGTTCGGGTCGGTGCCCAGGGGGAAACTGCTGGGGTTCACCGAGGCGAGGACCTTGATGTCCGGGTTCTGCCGCAGGTCGTTGGACCAGCTGTACCACTCGCTGACCGACGAGGTGAAGGTGGCGGGCAGGTTCACGGTCGAGGGATGCGTGCGGTCCTCGACCTTGAGGACGGCGGAGGTCGGTCCCCAGGTGTTGGACTTGAAGTCGCCGCTGCCCAGGAAGGTGTTGTAATACCAGGACCAGCCGGCCGCGTCCGTGGTGAAGGCGGAGACATGGAAGCCCATCCAGGCCCCGCCGCCGCGCATGTACTGCTCGAACCCGGTGCGCTGGGCGGCGGTCTGCGGCAGGTCGTCGAGGAAGAGGACGACCTGATACGCCCGTACGCCGCCGTTGGCGAGCAGGTTCCAGTCGTTGCTGGCGGTGTAGGTGAAGCCGTTCGCGGCGGCCTGCTTGGGCAGCCAGTCGTTCGCCTCCTTCTCGAAGTCGATGTGCGCCGCGTCCCAGGTGCCGCTGTAGAGACCGAGCACCTTGAAGGGCGCCGCCGCGGTATCTGCGTGCGCGGCAGGTGGCGCGGCGAGCCCGAACAGGGCCGCGAGCAGGAGGAGGAGCCGCAGTCCGGTGCGGCCGGATCGAGTGTTCATCTGCTGATCAATCCTTCCGTACGGTCTACGGGTAGGTGGTCAGGTAGGCGACGTTGCTGGCGGAGTTGGACGGTCCTCCGGTGTTGTTGATGACGTGGCTGATGGTCCCGGTGCCGCCCAGCGAGACGGTCACCATGTCGTGGAACCTGACCCCGGAGGTGTTCGGCACCTCGAAGGCGCGGTCCGCGACGACGCCGGGGTTGGTGCTGAAGTAGCAGTAGCTGCCCAGTCCCCACGCCTCATGCCGGGTGACGGAGTCGGCGACCTTGTAGGCGGGGTAGCCCTTGCCTCCGCCGTTCATCCAGGCGGCCTGGTTGGGCGGGTCGTAGGGCATCTCGTTCTGGAAGAAGTACGTCCTGCCGCCGTTGCCGTTCCAGAGGACCTGGGTCTTCTGGAAGTGCTCGACGAACAGGCCGTACGCGGTGACGTCGGCGCCGTTGACGACGAGCCCGGTGTCGGCGGTGTTGGTGGTCCAGCCGACCGTGCCGTTGTTGCCGTGGTCGGCCCGCCAGATCCAGGTGTGGTCGATGACCGTGTTCGCGCTGTTGACGACCAGCGAGTTCGTCGCCTTCCCGACGGTGGCGCCGCCGATCCGGACGAAGAAGTCGGACAGCTGGACGGGGTCGGCGGCATGGCCGGCGGTCGCGCCGTCCGGGCCGATCCGCACGAGCGTCCGGGAGTTGGTGGTGCCCGCGTCGATCAGCAGGCCGGCCAGCTGGATGCCGTCCACGTCGGCGGTGCTGATCGCGGTGATCCCGCCGTCCGGCACGAAGGTGGCCAGGCCCATGCCGAGGACGACCGTGTCGGGGCGCGTGATGTTCAGCGTCTGGTCGAGGTGGTAGACACCGGGGGTGACCAGCAGGTTCTTGCCGGCCGCGAGAGCCGCGTTCAGGTCGGCCGCGGTGGCGCCGGGCTTGACGACGAAGAACTGGTCGAGCGGCAGCGACGTGCCCGCGGGCGTCCTGCCGCTCCAGGTCGTGCCGACCGCGTTCGCCCGCAGCGCGGGCACGAACACCTTGTAGGCGCCGGCCGCGTCCACGTACAGGAAGGGCTTCTCGCGGATCGTCGGGCTGCTCGCGACGTTGGTGTACGTCGGGAAGGACTGCGCGGGCGCGCCCTGGTCGCCGACGAAGACCATGTTCCAGTTGGACCCCGACCAGCTGCCCATCTGGGAGTTGCGGGTGAGGAACTGCTGCTGGGAGCCGGAGCGGATCTGTCCGTCGACCTTGGTGTCGGAGATGAACCCGCCGCTGGACCAGCCGCCGTCGTCGAGCGCGAGGTTGCCGCGTACGTGCATGCGCCGGTACGGGGCGGCCTGCGAGACGGCCCAGCGGTCCGTGCCGCCGGTCGGGTTGACCGAGAGGTTCTCGGCGGAGCGCCAGAAGTTCTGCGTGGCGTTGCCCTGGAACCAGTCGGCCTCCGCGTGCACGGCGCCGTTGATGGTCACGTCGTCGGGGGAGAGGCCGAGCCCGGCGACCTGGGTGTAGAAGCCGACGTTGGCGTCGGCGCTGTAGGTCCCGGGCTTGAACAGCAGGGCCTGGCGGGCCGCGCCGAACTGGTCGGTCTGCTGCCGGGCGAAGACCGAGTTCAGCTTGGACTGGACGGTGGCGGCCGGCATCGAGGGGTCGAACACCGTCACGTTCGGGCCGAAGTCCGGGGTGCCCGGCGGGTTCGTCGTGCCGCCGCCCAGTGTGAAGGACTGCGCGGCCGTGCCGTTGCAGGTGTACTGGGCGAGTTGCACGCTGTCGGCGGCGGAGGCGCCGGGGACGTCCAGGCACTTGCCACTGTTGCGGTTGACGAAGTGGTAGGCGCCGTCTGCCTCGGCGACGGGCCGCCACTGCTGGTTGGCGCCGTCGGAGTACGTCCACAGCTGGACGGCGGCCGAGTCGGCGGTGGACACGTCGGTGACGTCCCAGACCTTGGTGGCGTCGAGGCCGCTGCCGACGCGGTAGTAGCCGTCGCTGGTGGCGGCGAGCTGCCAGGTCTGGGCGGCACTGGCGTTGCAGGCGTACTGCTGGACGGCGGTGCCGTCGCCGCTGGCGGCCGCGCGGGCGTCGACGCACTTGCCACTGCCCTTGTTGATCACGGTGGTGGGGCCGGTCGGGATCGCCGCGGCCGCCGCGGTCCTCGCGCCCGCCGTCGTCTGTAACTGCGTCGGCGTCGGCGCGGCCGACGGGAGTCCGGCCGCGGTCGTGGCCACGAGCGCGGCCACGGTGAGAGCTCTGAACACGTAAGTCTCCTGTGGGGGCGGGCCGTCAGCCGGTGTACTTGGCGAAGATGCCGGTGAACTGCCAGGCGCTCTGGGCCACACCCGAGCACGTGTCGTCGTTGGGGTAGCCGCCGGGGCAGGGCCGGTCGCGGTTGGCCGACCAGAACGTGAGGCGGGCGAGGTGGTGCTGCTGCGCGTAGCCGAGGATGGTCTGGAAGTCGGCGGGGGTGACGGTCTCGTTGTCGTCGGTGATCCCGTTCATGGACGAGATGCCCATGCCGCGGTACGCCTGGTCGTCGCTGTATCCGTAGGCGCTCTTGAGGGCGTTCTTCAGCCCCTCGGCCGCCCTGGTGGTGAGCGTCCCCATGTTCTGTCCCGCACCGCCGAAGTCGAACGGCATGATGGTCCAGCTGTCCACGGTGAGGCCGGAGTTGGCGGCCTTCTTGATCAGGCTCGTGTCGGGCCCGGACTGCCCGGTGCCGATGGTGACGTACACCTTGATGCCGGGGTTGTTCGCCTTGACCGTCTTGAGCGCGTCCACGGTGCGCTGCTGCACGGTGGCGTTGCTGTACGCGTCGGCCTCGAGGTCGATGTCGATGGCCTTGAGCCGGTAGGCGTCGATGACCTTCTGGTACGCGCCGGCCAGTGCCGAGGCGCTGGTGCAGGAGCTCTCCAGCTTGTTGCCGCTGTAGCCGCCGAACGAGGGGATGACGTCCCCGCCCGCGCCCCGCACGGTGTTGATCGTCTGCTGGTCGATGCCGCCGGTCAGTGGACGGCCGCCGTCCCACTGCGGGTTGCAGGTGCCGTTGCTGAGGACGAAGGCGAGCGTGAACCACTTGACGCCGGTGGCGTTCATGATCGTGGTCGGATTGGGCGGGCTGCCCCAGCCGTTGTAGAGGTACGGGGCGACGGCCATCGGCGCCGCGGCGGGAGGAGTGCCGCCGCCGGTGGGCGCGGTCCACTTCTGGTTGGCCGCGCCGGTGCAGCTCCAGATCTGGACGGGCGTGCCGTTGGCGGAGGTGTTGCCGGTGACGTCCGCGCACTTGCCGGACTGCCGGCCGACGAGGTCGCGGGCCGCGGAGACGGTCCACTGCTGGTTGGCACCGCCGGAGCAGTCCCACAGCTGGAGCCTGGCCCCGTTGGCCGTTGAACTTCCAGTGACGTCGAGGCACTTGCCGAGCGCGCGGACCGTGCCGTCGGTTCCGACCGTCCACTGCTGGGCGTTGGTGCCGTTGCAGTCGTAGAGCTGGACGGCCGTGCCGTTGGCGGAGTCGGCTCCCGCCACGTCGAGGCACTTGCCGCCGAGTCCGGTGATGGTGCCGGTGGCCGCGGCGGCCGGAGTCACGGTCAGCGCGGAGGCCGACGCCGTGAGCAGTGCGGCAGCGAGCACGCCGCGCAGGGCGGATCTGGGCATGGGGTTCACAGCCTTTCGAGGGAGGCCGTCAGTGGGGGGCAAGCCGTTCAGGTACATGAACAGCGTTTGTATTCATGAAGCTGTGGCGAACGGGAACCTAAAGGTCCAGACCTGGGCCGTCAAGAGTTGATGCCGAAAAGGGCTGCGACGAGTGCGTCGGAGCAAGGTGTTGAACACACGTGGCCGGCGTCCGGAGCCGGATCTTGCCCGGCACGGCGCCCGATCGTCGGCGCCGCACGCCTGCGGCGTACCGCGAAAGCGCCCCCACCTCCCTGGACGTACGGTGGGAAGAACGCGGGGGCGCCGAGCCGGAGGAGCGGTATGGGCGGGAGCAGCGCCGGTGCCGGGCAGTACGTGTTCTCGTTCGCCGGTGTGGCGACCGCGGTCCTCGACGAACGGGGCACCGTGCTGCGCTGGTCGCAGGCGGCCGCGGACCTGGTGGGCCGTACCGCCGAGGAGGTGTGCGGGCGCCCCGTGCGTGAGCTGCTCGCCCGCGACTGCCCGGACACCGGCGACGACGGCGCCCTCCCGGCCGACGGCTCCGCCCTGCTCCGCCACCGGACCGGGCGCGCGGTCGCCGTCAGCTACCGCGTCCTCGGCACCGAGCCCGACGCGGAAGCCCTGGTGCTGGCCGCCCCCGCCCATCGCGTGAGCCGCTGGCAGGCCGACGCCAACGTGCTGCGCGCCCTGCTGTCGCAGGACCGCATCGGCGTCGGCATGCACGACGTGGATCTCACCGTCGTGTGGACCACCATCACGCCCCGGATGTTCGGCGGAGCCGCCCTGCCGCGGGGCAGCCGACTGACGGACGTGGCGACCCTGCGGGACGCCAAGTCCGTGGAGGAAGGGCTGCGCCGGGTGCTGGAGACCGGCGAGCCGCTGATCGGCAGGACGCTGTACACGCGCTCCGCCGGGGACGGCGACCGGTTCCAGCTCCTGTCCCTGTGCGCCTTCCGCGTCGAGGACGACACCGGCGCCCCCGCCGGTGTCGTCACCTTGTTCGCAGACACCCCGGAACAGCAGCGGGTCCGCCGCAGGCTCGACCTGCTGCACACCGCCGCCGACCGGATCGGGGGCTCCCTCGACGTCACCCGCACCGCGCGCGACCTGATGGACGTCCTCGTCCCCGACCTCGGGGACGTCGGCTGGGCCGACCTCGCCGACGCCGTGCTCGGCACCGACGAACCGCCCGGCACCCGCGGCGGGGAGGATCTGCACCTGCGGCGCATCACCGTGGCCCCCGAGGACGGCACCAGCACCCTCTTCCAGCCCGGCGAGCCGATCCCGCGGCTGCCGTACTCGGCCGAGCTGGGCGACATCCGGCGCGGCCGGCCGGTCCTGCTGGACCCGGACACCGTGGCGAGCGTCCTCGGCGATCCGACGCCGGCGCACCGCTTCGTGCCGGAACACGGCCACTCCGGCCTGTGGGCTCCGCTGTTCGCGCGCGGACTGGTGCTCGGCTCCGTCACCGTGTGGCGCACCGGTGACCGCGAGCCCTTCGAGCCGGAGGACGCCGAACTGCTCGCGGAGATCGCCTCGCGGGCCGCGCTCGGTGTCGACAACGCGCGCCGCTACACCCGCGAACGCCGCACGGCGCTCACCCTCCAGCGGCGGCTGCTGCCCCCCGCCACCACGGAGAGCCCGGCAGCCGAGACCGCGGGCATCTACCTCCCGGCGGGCGGCGGCGCCGAGATCAGCGGCGACTGGTACGACGTGATCGTGCTGCCCTCCTTCCGGGTCGCCCTCGTCGCCGGGGACGTCGCCGGACACGGGCTGAACGCCACCGCTGCGATGGGCGGCCTGCGCTCCGCCGTCCGCACCCTCGCCGACCTGGAACTCGACCCCTCCGAACTCCTCACCCACCTCGACGACCTGGTCCGCCGGCTCGGCCGGGACTCCGAGTGGGGCAATCCGGAGGGCGCCACCTGCCTGTACGTCGTCTACGATCCCGTCGCCCGCCGCTGCTCCGCGGCCGGGGCGGGACATCCGCCGCCCGTCGTGGTCCGCCCCGACGGCACCTCACGGGTGCTCCGCTTCACACCGGGGCCGCCGCTCGGCGTGGGCGGCATGCCCTTCGAGACCGTCACCGCGGACGTGGAGCCCGACAGCGTCCTCGCGCTGTACACCAACGGGCTCCTGGAGCAGTACGACGGCGATCTGAACGCGGGGCTGCGCTGGCTCACCCAGCGGGTCGCCACCTCGTGCGGGCCCGGCCGGAGCGTGGCGGACGCCGGCCGGCTGCTGGGGGCGGACCTCGGCCAGAACCCGCCCCGCGACGACATCGCGCTGCTGCTCGCCCGGGCCCGCGCCATCCCCGACGAGGCCATCGCCCACTGGGAGTTCGGTGCCGACGAGGCCGTCGTGGCCGACGCCCGCCGGGCCGCCCGGGAGCAGCTCACCGCCTGGGGACTGGAGGAGCTGGCGTTCACCACCGAACTGATCGTCAGCGAACTGGTCACGAACGCCGTGTGCCACGCCGGGGCCCCGGTGGGACTCCGGCTGATCCGCGACGACGTCCTGGTCTGCGAGGTCACCGACCCCAGCAACACCCAGCCCCGGCTGAGGCGGGCGGTCTGGAGCGACGAGGGCGGGCGCGGACTCTTCCTCGTCGCCCAGCTCTCCACCCGATGGGGCAGCCGCTACGGCCACCGCGGCAAGGCCATCTGGTCCGAACAGCCACTCCAGCCCCGGGAGGTGGACTTCGAGGCATTGGCGTGAGAGGGCCGGCGTCCGGCGAGGGGTGCCGCCCGTACCCCCTATGACCCCCATCCCTCTCAGGTACTGCGCACCGGCTTTCTCAGGGTCGGGGGCCGGCGCGTTCGGCGCCTACCGGGACGGCCTGGAGATCTACCGCCGCGCGGCCTCCAAGGGCAAGGAGCTGGTCGTCGCGGAAGGCTTCTCCCACTACGACCTGTACGACCAGCCCGAGCCGGTCAAGATCGCCCTGGACGCCCTGGTGCCGTTCTTCAAGAAGTTCCTCTGAGGTTCCGCAGGTACGCGGCCGGAGTGCTTCCGTAAGAGGACTTGAAGTGCCGGATGAAATGGCTGGCGTCCGAGAACTGCCAGCGCGCGGCGATCTCGGAGATCCTCGCGGCACTGCCCAGCCGCAGGAGGTCCGCGTGCGCGCGCTGCAGTCGCTGACGGCGGACGAAAGCCATGACCGTGTCGTTCGAATCGGCGAATGAGCGCTGCAAGGTGCGGAGCGACACTCCGACGGCCTGAGCCACCATGGCGGGAGACAGATCACCGCTGTCGAGATTCTTCTGGACGAAGTTTCTGGCCGCCGCCATGGTGGCATCGGGAAAATCATGTACAGCGGTCTCGGGCCTGGCGCAGAGCATGCCCGAGAAGATGGCGGTACACGCATTGAGCGCGAGGGCCTGGGCCGCGGCCGAGCGGGCCAGGTCCTCGCTGCTTTTCTCGACCGCTTCCAGGAAGTTCAGCAGGAAGCGTACTTCCGGTGTTCTGACGTCCGCGACGTAAGCCTCGTTCATCGTTCCCGGGGAAGCGGTGCGCGGGAACACGAGGTCTCTGGGCACTCTCACCACGCGTACGCGGGTCGCGGGCGCGCAGACGAATTCCCAGGACGCCCTGGTGTCCCGTACACAGATGCGGCCCGGTGTGACCGTGTGCGACGCCCGCTCGCTCCGGAACAGGATCTCCCCGGCGGTCACCAAGTCCGCCACGACCGGGTCCTGTTCGCGGTCGGCTCCCGAGATACCGGTCAGGGAGTCGCAGTAGGCCCTGATGGACAGCAGGTCATCGAAATGGTGGCCGTCGGCCAGGAACCGGAACCCGTTGCGCGCGTCCGGCTCCGGGATGGCCAGACGCGCCAGATGGGAGAGGGGGCCTCCCTCCCAGGCCCGGACAATGTGCTCCGTGCGGTCGATCTGCTGCGCGGAGAGATGTATGGCGGAACGGAAATCCGTCCCGCTGCCATGACGGTCGATCACCTGAGCCTCATCTCGGCTGCCGCACAACCGGGCGGAGCGAATACGCCGGTTGCTGCTCACTTCCCCTGCGAGTAGTTTGAAAATCGGTCAGAAAGAAGTCATATTCCTTCCGCCTTACCGGATTCGCCACTCTGTCGCCCATGGGAGGTTTCCAGTGAGTCAGAACACCGCCCCCACCATCAATGGGGTCCACCACCTGTCCTTCACCGTCGCCGACCTGGACAGCAGCCTGGGCTGGTACCAGAAGCTGTTCGGCGCCGACCGGGTCGACCACAAGTTCGTGCATCTCGGTGCCGAGGACACGGGATACGGAATTCTGCTCGTCACCCCGGTCTCCGGCGTCGTCATCGGCCTGCACACCAACACCGCCAACAAAGGGGAGAAGTTCGACGAGGCGCGTACCGGACTGGACCATGTCTCGTTCCAGGTGAGCGCCCGCGAGGACCTGGAGACCTGGGCGGCCTGGCTGGACGAGCTGGGCATCGCGCACACCGGAATCCGGGACGAGACCGAGCCCTTCGCCTACTCCACCCTCGTCTTCCGCGACCCCGACGACATCCAGCTCGAGTTCGTCGCCGTCGGATGACCCTCGACGCCCCGTCGTCTCGGCACGCTGATGAGCCTGCCGAGACGATGCCGAGGGCGCGCAGGACCGGGGTCCTGCGGAGGACCGCTGTCTAGTCGTCGAAGGTGACGACCAGGCGGCCGACCACGTCACCTCGCCCCAGGGCTTCCAGATGCTCGTTGATGTCCTCGAGCTTGACCTTGGTGACGTTGTGCTTCACGAGGTCCTTCTCGGTCAGCGCGAGCACCTCGCTGAGATTCTCGTGGTTGGCCCAGAAGGAGCCCATGTAGGTGCGCTCGGTGCCCACGAAGGGGAACTGGGCGATCTCCACATGATGGCTCATCAGCCCGACGCTCGCGACGACACCCTCGGGGCCGAGCAGGGCGAACGCCATCGGGATGGACTGCTCGCTGCCGACGCAGTCCAGGACGGCGTCGAAGGTCCGGCTGCCGGTCAGGTCCTCCAGCTCGTTCTGGATGGCCTCGGTCGACTTGTCCCGGATGTTGATCACGTAGTCGGCGCCGTTCTCCTTCGCCACGTCGAGCTTGTTGTCGGAGCGGGCCAGCGCCACGACGGTCGCGCCGGCACCGAGCAGCTTCGCGTACTGGATGCCGTAGCTGCCGAGACCGCCGATGCCCGTGACGCCCACGACCCGGCCGGGGCCGACCTTGCCGGTGTCCCGGAGCTTCTTCATCGCCCGGTACGGAGTGACGCCCGCGTCGGTCATCGGGGCGAGGAGCTCGGGCTGCTTCGCGGCTTCCTCGGAGACCGGAATGGCGTGGTTGAACTGCACCGGCATGTACTCGGCGAACCCGCCCTGCGGGCCGAATCCGACCCACCGGCCGTTGCCGCTGCAGAGCTGTTCGTTGCCCTCCCGGCACTGGCGGCATGTGCCGTCGCCCCAGCTCGGATTGACGACCACCATGTCACCCACGGCGTAGTCGACCGAGTCCGGGACGTCGCTGCCCATCTTGACCACGCGACCCGCGACCTCGTGCCCCGGAATGTAGGGGAAGTCCACGGGGAACGGGTCCTTGAAGTAGCCGTCGACGAGCTGGTAGTCGCTGCGGCACACACCGGCCGCGGCGACTTTGATCAGGATCTCGTCCGGCCCCGGTTCGGGTACGGGCACCTCTTCGATCCGAAGCGGTTCGTTGTACCCGTGCATCCGCGCTGCGCGCATGTTCATGTGGGTGGCCACCTTTCTCTCGGTGTGAGCGGTGTGCGTGACCGGCCGACGTCTCTGTGTCGTTCCGCCGCGTTGGCCCCCGTCACCAGAATCCGGCACTTCTTCTTGATCGTGCAACCGGGAGACGGCGCGCGGATACGGGATCGTATATGCGCGCCAAAAAGCCCCGCCAAAAGGCGGGGGGGGAGAGATTGAACCTGCTCTGTCAACCGCCTCACCCGGCGCCCGGATTGCCGAGCGACTGAGCTGCTCCTAGCGTTGCATGGTGGCGGGCGTGGCCCTGATTCCGCCCGGCGTCATGATCCCCTGATATCCATGCGAGGGATTGTCGTGATCAAGCCTTACGGTCCGTACGACCACAACCCGCCCATTCCGTCGTTCTCGCTCACCTCGCGCTCCGTGGCCGACGGCCGGCCGCTGGCCCGCGAGCACGTGAGCGGCATACTGGGGGCAGGGGGATCGGACGTCTCCCCGCAGCTGAGCTGGTCCGGCTTCCCGGAGGAGACGCGCAGCTTCACGGTCGCCATGTTCGACCCCGACGTGCCCACCGCCTCGGGTTTCTGGCACTGGGCCGTGGCCAATCTGCCCGCCTCCGTGACCGATCTCCCCGCGGGTGCCGGAGACGGACGCGATCTGCCGGGCGGTGCGGTCACCCTGGCCAATGACGCCGGACACCGGAGGTACCTGGGGCCGGCGACACCCCCGGGCAACGGACCGGACCGCTATTTCCTCGTCGTGCACGCCGTCGATGTCGAGGAACTGGACGTGTCCGACACGACGACTCCGGCACTCATGGACTTTCTTCTGTTCACCCACGCGATCGCGCGGGCCACCATGTACTGCACCTACGAGCGCTGAATGAATGGAACGGCAGCGACGCGTTCATGGAATCCGGGTGCCATTTCCCGGCAGGAATTCTCGGAATTTCCCTGTAGTTCCCCCGGAGTTGCTGTCATTATCCCCCGCTCGTACGCTGCTGATATGGGCATCGCATCGACGAATCCAGCCACGGGTGAGGTCTTCGAGAGATTCGATGAACTGACCGAGGAGCAGCTGGAGGACAAGCTCGCGCGTGCCGCCGCCGCGGCCGAGTCGTACCGGCTCACGAGCATCGACGACAGGGCGGCCTGGCTGCGGGCCGCCGCCGACCGTCTGGAGAGCGAGGCGGACACGGTCGCCGCGCTGATCGTCTCGGAGATGGGCAAGACCCTCCGGGCGGCCCGCGCCGAAGTGGCCAAGTGCGTGGCCGGACTGCGCTTCTACGCCGAGCGCGGCCCCGCGTTCCTGCGCGATGTCGCGGGGGACGGCGAGAGCGTCGGCGCGCGGAGCACGTACGTGACGTACCAGCCCATCGGCGCCGTGCTCGCGGTGATGCCGTGGAACCTGCCGCTCTGGCAGGCCATGCGGTTCGCCGCCCCCGCGCTGATGGCGGGCAACGTGGGCCTGCTCAAGCACGCCTCCAACGTGCCGCAGTGCGCCCTGTACATGGAGCGGCTGTTCCGCGAGGCGGGCTTCCCCGACGACGTCTTCCAGACCCTGCTGATCTCGTCGGGCAAGGTGGAGCAGGTGCTGCGGGACCCGCGCGTCGCGGCCGCGACCCTGACGGGCAGTGAACCCGCGGGACGCTCGGTGGCCTCCATCGCGGGCGACGAGATCAAGAAGGTCGTCCTCGAACTCGGCGGCTCGGACCCCTTCATCGTCATGCCGTCCGCGGACATCGAGCGGGCCACGGACGTCGCGGTCACGGCCCGCACACTGAACAACGGGCAGTCCTGCATCAACGGCAAACGCTTCTTCGTGCACGAGGACATCGCCGACGCGTTCGTCGAGAGATTCGTGGCCAAGATGGGGGCGCTCGTCCTGGGCGACCCCATGGACCAGGACACGGACATCGGGCCGCTCGCGACCGAGTCCGGGCGGCAGGACGTCGAGGACTACGTCGCGGACGCCGTCGGCAAGGGCGCGACCGTGCTGGCCGGCGGCGAACGGCCCGACCGGCCGGGCTGGTACTACCCGCCCACGGTCCTGGCGGACATCACCCCGGAGATGAGGATGTACCACGAGGAGGTGTTCGGCCCCGTGGCGCAGGTGTTCGTCGTCTCCTCACTGGAGGAGGCCCTGCGAGAGGCCAACGGCCACCCCTACGGGCTCGGTTCCAACCTCTGGAGCGAGGACGAGGCGGAACGCGCCACCTTCGTGCGCGACGTCGAGTCCGGCATGGCCTTCATCAACGGCCACACCACCAGCTACCCGGAGATCCCCTTCGGCGGGGTCAAGCGCAGCGGTTACGGCCGGGAACTGTCCGACCTCGGGATGCGCGAGTTCATGAACGCCAAGACGGTATGGGTCGGTGAGTGACCTCACGCGAGCCCTGAGCGGCGTGCCGACGTGGCTGCGCGCCCACGACCCGGGGCTGTCCGCCCTGCGCCGGTCCCTGCGCGCCGCGGTCCTGACACCCTCGCTGCTCGCCGTCACCTACCTCGGCCTGGGCCGGCCGGCCGTCGCGATCTTCGCCGCCTTCGGCTCACTGGTCCTCACCCTGTTCGTCGACTTCGCCGGCCCGGTCCGCGAACGCGTCGCGGCACAGACGGCGTTGCTCGCCGCCACCACGGCCATAACCTGCCTGGGCAGTCTGGCCGGCCGGACCGCCTGGCTCGCCGGCACGGTGACCTTCGCGATCGCGTTCTGCGTCCTGTTCTCCGGCATCGTCAGCTCCGCCCTGACCGGCGCCACCACATCGCTCCTGTTCGCCTACATCCTGCCGGTGACGCTGGGCGGCCCCCTGGACGCGATCCCGGAGCGCGTCATCGGATGGGCGCTGGGCGGCGTGCTCTCCGTCCTAGCCGTCGCCTTCATGTGGCCAGTGCCGGTGCGCGAGCCGCTGCGCACCGCCGGTGCGCGCGCCTGCGCCCTGCTCGGCCGCAGGCTGCGTGTCGAGGTCGACTGCGTCTCGGACCCGGCCGCGCACGAACAGGCCCTCGGCGACGCCGTCCGGGAGGCGGAGGAGAGCCTCGACGGACTGCGCAAGACCTTCTACGGCACGCCGTACCGGCCGACCGGACTGTCCATGTCGGCGCGTGCCGTGGTGCGGCTGGTGGACCAGGTGATCTGGCTCGGCTCCGTCCTGGAACAGGAGCCGCCGCGCAACGACGACCCGGTGAGCCAGATGGTGGTGTGCGAGGTCAAACTCGCCACGGCGGACCTGCTGGAGCAGAGCGCGGCACGGCTGGAGGCGGACGCTCCGGTGCCGCACGATCTGGAATCCCTCGTCGCCCGGCTCGAAGCGGCCCGGGTGAGGCTGGAGGAGTCCATGGTCGGGCTCCTGCCGACGCAGTCCGCCGTTCCACTGGCCCGGGCCGGCCCCGGATGGGTCCCGGCCACCGGCCCCGGGCCCACCGACGCGCTGCTCGGTTCGCTGGAGCCCAGTTTCCGCGCGCAGAACATGAGCTTCGTCGTCCGCGCCATCGCGGGCGACATCGACCTCGCCGTGACGGCGCGGCAGCGCAGCTGGCGGCATCGGCTGCTGGGGCGCCGCCCGCCGGGGTACGACTCCGCGCTGTCCTCGGCGCGGGAACGCCTCGCGTCCCACCTGAGCCGCAACTCCGTCTGGCTCCACAACAGTCTGCGCGGTGGCGCCGCGCTGAGCCTGGCGGTCGTCATCGCCCACCTGACGGGACTGGACCACGCCTTCTGGGTGGTCTCCGGCACGCTCGCCGTGCTGCGGTCCAACGCCGTGAGCACGGGGCAGACCGTGCAACGCGCCCTGGCCGGCACGGTGATCGGCTTCGCCGTGGGCGTGGCGCTCATCCTGGCGCTGGGCGACCATCCCGTCTTCCTGTGGCTGCTCCTTCCCGTGGCGATCACCCTCGTGGGGCTGGAGTCGGCCGTCGCGGCGTACACCGCCGGACAGGCCGGGTTCACCGTCGTGCTGCTGGTCCTCTTCAGCATCATCGCCCCCGAGGGCTGGCAGCTCGGGCTGGTCAGGATCCAGGACGTGGCCCTGGGGTGCGCCGTCAGCCTGGTGGTCGGTCTGCTGTTCTGGCCCCTGGGCGCCGCCGCCGCACTGCGCCGGGTGCTGTGCGAGTCCTTCTGCGACGGCGCGCGGTACCTGCGCAGCGCCGTCGTGACCGGGATGACGCGCTGCGACGGAGCGGGGAGGCCGGTCCCGGACTCCCTCGACGAGGACCGGCGGCGCGCGCAGGCCGCCGCCCGGCGGCTCGACGACGCCTTCCGCGAATACCTCGCCGAACGCGGCGCCAAGCGCCTCCCGCTGGCGGACGCGGCCGCGCTCGTCGACGCGGTCGCCATCATGCGGCTGACCGCCGACGCCGTCATCGACCTGTGGTCGCGCGCGGGCCGTGCCCCGGCGGACGGCCGGGCCACGGCCGGTGGCGAGATCCTCGCGTCCTGCGAGTCGGTCGCCTCGTGGTTCGAGTCCGCGGGCCGGGCGCTGGCGGGTGACGGTGCCGCGCCCGGCCCTCCGGTCAGCCGGCCGGTGGCCGAGGCGGCACTTCAGGAGAGCGTCCGCCGCGATCTGCGGACGGGCACGGAACAGAGCACGGCGACGGCCGTACGCATGGTCTGGACGGCCGACCACCTCGACACCATGCGCCGCCTCCAGGCGGACATCGAGGGCCCCGTCCGCGCCGCGTCCGCACCGCCTCCGCGTCAGCCCAGAGCCGAGCGCAGGGAGTCCAGGCCGTCGCTGTAGATCCCGGTGAAGAGAGCGACGACGTCGGCGTCCGGGACGTCCCGTGGGGTGAAGCGCCCGGACCACTGCACCTCGCTCACCGCGTCGTTCCCGGCGACGGCCCAGACGCGCAGGGTGGAGAGGTAGTCGGTGACCGGGAAGGGCGCTTCGAGGATGGAGTAGCTGTACGAACGCGCCTCGTCGTCGTACGCGATCAGCCGCTCGACGATGGTCTGCCCCTCCTGGTCGCCGAGCCGTCGCGTACGACCGCCGTCCTCCAGCGTGCTGGAGGGGATGAAGGGGAGCCAGTCCGGCAGCGAGCCGAAGCCGCCGACCAGCCGCCATACGTCGTCCGGGGAGGCCGGCACGATCCGGCTCACCGATGTGGATGCCATGGGCTGTCTCCAAGGTGCGGGAAGGGCGGTGCGTGCACGGGCGGGTGGTGGAGCGGCGGAGGTACCGGCCGCTCAGGCGCCGCCCGGCAGGGGGGCCAGGGGGCTGACGAGATCGGCCGCGCGGAGGTCCCGCCAGAAGTCGAGGGGGATCTCCTCGTTCAGCGCGGAGAGGTCCTCGGTGATGCGGCTGGGTTTCGTCGCGCCGGGGATGACCGCGTCGCTGACGGGATGGGCGAGGGAGAACTGGAGCGCGGCGCCCTTCATCGAGACGCCGTGCCGGTCGGCGATCTCCTTGATGCGCTTGACCCGCGCGACGATCTCCGGGGGAGCGTCCTGGTACTCGAAGTTGGTGCCGCCCGCGAGGATGCCGGAACTGTAGGGGCCGCCCACCACCATGCCGACGTCCTGCTCCTCGGCCGTCGGCAGCAGCCGTTGCAGGGCGTGCGCGTGGTCCAGGAGGGTGTACCGGCCGGCCAGCAGGAAGCCGTCGGGCTGGGGCTCGTCCAGTGCGAGGGTGAGTTCGATGGGCTCGGTGCGGTTGACCCCCAGACCCCAGGCCTTGATGACACCCTCGTCCCGGAGGCGGGACAGCACACGGAAGGCGCCCGTGCGCGCTTCCTCGAACTTGCCGAGCCACAGGTCGCCGTGGAAGTCCTGGGCGATGTCGTGCACCCAGACGATGTCCAGCCGGTCCACTCCGAGGCGTTCCAGACTGCCTTCGATGGAGCGTTCGGTGGCGTCGGCCGTCCAGTCGTGCAGGATCTTGTTGCGCCGTCCATGGGCGAACAGGTCGCCCTTGTCGCCCAGATCGCGCTGACCGGACTCCACCTCGTCGAGAATCACCCGGCCGACTTTCGAGGACAGTACGAACTCGTCGCGCGGTTTCTGCGACAGCAGTTCTCCCAGCCGGATCTCGGCGAGTCCGGCTCCGTACAGCGGGGCCGAGTCGAAATAGCGGATTCCCTGGTTCCAGGCCGCGTCGAGTGTCTCCGACACTTCTTCGTCCGAGACGGCACGGAACATGTTTCCTAGGGGTGCCGTGCCGAATCCGATACGTTCGTTCAGTACATGATCGAGGGCCATACTCGGTTCCTTTACGGGTTTCCGGATTTCCGTGTTTTTGTCGCCCCGCTCAGTCCATGATTTTCAGCATTTCCTCGGCCAGGGGTCCGGACGACGCGGGATTCTGTCCGGTGTAGAGCGTGCGGTCGACCACCGTGTACGGCTCCCACGCGGGGCCGCGTGAGTAATCCGTGGGGAGTTTCTTCAGCTCGTCCTCCAGCAGCCACTTGGCCTTGTCGGCGAAGCCGACGCCGGCTTCCTCCTCGTTGGTGAATCCGGCCACGCGGTAACCGGCGAAGGGGGTTTCCCCGTTCTCGTCGCGGGTGGCGAGGAGCGCTGCCGGGGCGTGGCAGACGATGCCGAGCGGCTTGCCGGACGCCAGCGTCTCGCGCAGCAGCCGAGCCGAGTCCTCGTCCGAGGACAGGTCCTCCATCGGGCCGTGTCCGCCCGGGTAGTACACCGCGTCGAAGTCGTCGATGCTGACTCCGTCGAGGGACACGGGGCGACGCAGTTCCTCCGCGTCCTCGATGGCGGACTCCATCCGCAGGGCACCGTCCTCGCCGCCGTTCATGCTCGGCCGCAGGCTCATGGAGTCCACCACGGGGACGACTCCGCCGGGCGTCGCGACGGTGACCTTGTGGCCGGCCTGGGTGAACGCGGTGTACGGGGCGACGAACTCCTCGGCCCAGTAACCCGTCGGATGCCGGTGGCCGTCCTTCAGTGTCCAGTAGCTCGCGCCGGTCATTACGAAGAGAACGTCAGCCATGAGATTGCTCCTCCGGAGGAGAGGGTGTGAGGAAAAACAGTCCGGTCGCGGCTTCTGCCGGCCCCCCCGCCCAAGCTTACGCCGCACGAGGTCGGGGGCAAGATGAGCCGGGCGCTGACGTCCAATACCCTGGCGCTGTCGTTCGAGTGGGCCGCACGGAATTGAATGGGCGCGCACCGGTCCCTTCCTTTTCCGGAATCCTCGATATAGGAATACCGACACAGTTCCTTGCCCGGGATGCCGGGTGCGCCCGTGTGGGAGGACACTGGGGACCTACGGGGGCTTACGTGTGCGGTTCCACGGCAAGGCTGTCCGGATCGAGCGAACAATGTGAGCAATCGTCATGGAATACGGTGACAGGCCGGCGTCGGCCGGTATGGACGAGGACGCGTTTCCCGTGCTGTCCCAGGACCAGGTGCGCTGTGTGAGCGACTACGGGAGCACGGAGTCCCTGGAGGGCGGGCGGGTCCTCTACAGTCGCGGGACCACGGACTTCGACTGCTTCCTGGTGCTGGACGGAGTGATCGACGTCTACCAGGAGGGACGCCCCGGTGACTCGCCTGAAGACCGGACGGTAGCGGTGCTGGCCGGGGGGCAGTTCACCGGGGAACTGTCGCTGCTGCACCGCAACAAGTCGCTCGTGGAGGCGGTCACGCGCGACGACTGCACCGTGATCCGCCTCCGGCCCGCCCAGCTGCGGACTCTGATGGCGAACGAGCCGAAGATCGCTCAGCTCGTTCTGCAGGCGTTCATGCTGCGGCGCCTGAGATACCTGCGGATGGGGCTGGGCACCGTACTGCTGGCCGGGCCCCCCGACTCGGGCGACATGCTGCGGATTCGCGGC
Source organism: Streptomyces sp. NPDC046860 (assembly GCF_040645115.1). NCBI lineage: Bacteria > Bacillati > Actinomycetota > Actinomycetes > Kitasatosporales > Streptomycetaceae > Streptomyces > Streptomyces sp. NPDC046860. The sequence goes on from NZ_JBEYXQ010000011.1 coordinate 41,031, forward strand.
TTCCTGGACCGCATCAACTATCCGGTGCGCCAGCTCGACCCCGGCGAGGACGAAGCGGTCGAGATGCTCCGGGACTACGACGTGCGATCCGATGCGCGCTGGCCGATCGTCATCTGCCGGCCCGGCTCCTACATGCAGAACCCGACGATCTCGGAGGTCGCCGAATGCCTCGGCCTCAGGGAGCGGCTCGACGACCTCGGCACCGTCGACGTGGCGGTGGTCGGCGCCGGGCCGTCCGGCCTGGCCGCCGCCGTCTACGCCGCCTCCGAAGGGCTCAGCACGGTGGTCATCGAGGCCACGGCACCGGGAGGCCAGGCCGGGACCTCCTCGATGATCGAGAACTACCTGGGATTCCCGCTCGGGATCAGCGGGCACGACCTGGCGACGCGGGCGCAGGTCCAGGCGGTGAAGTTCGGGGCGCGCATCGCCCTGCCGTACACCGTGGAGAGACTGCACTGCGACCGGACACCCTTCGTCCTCCGCATGAGCGACGGCGAGGAACTGTCCGCCCGTACGGTGATCGTGGCCACCGGCGCCCACTACCGGCGCCTCGACCTTCCCGAACTGCCACGGTTCGAGGGCAACGGCATCCACTACGCCGCCACGGCCCTGGAAGGGTCGTGCTGCCAGGACGAGGAGATCTTCGTGGTGGGCGGCGCCAACTCGGCAGGGCAGGCGGCGGTGTTCCTGTCCCAGGTCGCGGCGCACGTGCGCATGCTGGTGCGCGGGCCCGCGCTGTCCAACTCGATGTCGCGCTATCTGTCCAGGCGCATCGAGGCATCGTCCAAGATCTCCGTGCACACGAGGAGCGAGGTCGTCGAACTGCGAGGCAAGGGGCACCTGCAGAGCGTGCGCTGGGAGGACTCCTCGACGGGGGAGTCGCTGGAGACCCCCAGCACCAACGCCTTCCTGATGCTCGGGGCCGTACCCAACACGGCATGGCTGACAGGCTGTCTGGAGACCGACGGCAAGGGGTTCATCCGGGTGGGCGGCGACGTGTCCGACACCTCCGCCTATCCCGACGGCGGCCGCCCCACCGGACTGGAGTCCAGCGTCCCGGGGGTGTTCGCCGTCGGGGACGTCCGATCGGGGTCGGTCAAACGGGTCGCGTCCTCGGTGGGCGAGGGGTCCGTCGTGGTGGCGGCCGTCCACCGGGCACTCGAACGCGGGTGAACCGCGGTCGGGCCCGCGCCCCCGCGCCGCAACGTCCGGACGAGCCGACCCGTCTTTCGTCGTTCCCGTTCGGGAAGGTCGATCTCATCCATTCCCGGACGGGCACAGGGCGGTCCCGCGTCCGGGATTCCAGCTCGCCGCGGTGCGCCCTCTTACGTCCCCGTATTCCGATCCCGAAATCGCGCGGCCGGGGGAACATGGCCTTGCCGGATCGGTGATGAAAGAAAATTGCGGGTCTTATCGAGGAAATCCCCCACGCGGGCCGAGTGCGGCTGGATGGGCTCTGACCTGCGCATACGTAGGAACGGGCGAATGCCGGCGAGTCGGTTACGTGGCGGTGGGCGGGGCGTGTGCAGGATCTCGTCGTTGACCCCTCGCGGACCGGGCGATTAGTTTCCCGGCCATGTCCCACGGCTCACCCTCGCACGGCATCGACGATCTGGACCGGCGCATCATCGCGGCGCTCCAGTTGGGCGGTCGCGCGCCCTGGAGTGCGATCGCGCATTGGGCGGGCGCCAGCGAGACCACAGTGCAGCGCCGGTTTCAGGCGTTGCGCGACCGGGGTCTCGTCCGCGTCGTGGCGACTCTGGAACTGGAGCGCACCGCGTCCGGTTGCTCCATGCTCGTCCGTGTCCAGGCGCGGCCGGGCCGCGGCCTGGAACTCGCCAGGGTGCTGGCCGACTGTCCGCAGGTGCGCTTCGTGGCCGTGGTCACGGGCGCGGCGGACCTGGTCGTCGACTTCGTGGCCGAGGACAACGATCAGCTGATGCGCCTCCTGTACACGGACCTGCCAGGGGCGGATCTGATCACGGGCACCGAGTGTGTGGCCGCCATCCGCAGCTTCACCTCACCCGCCCACTGGGACACCGGACTGCTGCCTTCGCAGGCGAGAGAGGCGCTGCGCCCCGCGGCGCTCGCCGCGCCGTACGAGCGAACGGGCAGGGACGAGGCGCCACAGGCGCTCTCCGAGGTGGAACGCGAGGTCGCCCGGGCCTTGCGCGCGGACGGCCGCATGCCGGTCAGCGCGCTGGCCCGTGAGCTCGGACGGACCGAGTCCAGTGTCTCGCGGGCCCTGGAGAGGTTGACCGACCGCGGTGTGCTGCACTTCCGCACCCTGGTCGATCCGGGGCTGCTGGGCTTCGAGGCGGAGTTCATGGTCTGGCTGTCCGTCGAGCCGGACCGCCTCGACGCGGCGGGCCGGCAGCTCGCCCGGCACTCCGGGACGAAGCTGCTCTCCGCCGCCACCGGGCGGTTCAACCTGGTCGGACACGTCGTCCTGCCCCATCGCTCGGATCTGTTCCGGTACACCGGGGAGGTTCTCGGGGCATTGCCCGGGCTGATCGCCTCGGAGATCACCCTTCATCTGGCCACGCTCAAACACGCCTGGACCCCGATGGTGGCACCCGGGAGGTCCGTCCTCTCCGCGGCGCCGTCCGCCGAGTCCTGACAGCTCGCTGTCACGGTGTGGAGACCCCCTCGGGCTCCCGCCGTTCATCGTCGTACCCATTTTCAGGAAGTGGGGATTCATGTCCGGACCGAAAGAACACGTATCCACGTACGCATGCGAACATCCATCGGAAGATCAGTCGGAAGACTCTTCCGGCAACGCGGCCGAATACGCCGCGCGACCCAGTTGGCGCTGGCCCGAAAGCGAGTGGCGTCGGCATGTCGACGCGGTCCGCGCCGGACAGCGCCTGAGCCCTCGGCAGTGGCCGGGCCAGGCCCGGGTCGCCGTGGCCATCTCCTTCGACCCCGACCACGAGACCATCCCCCTCAGGGACGGTGAGACCAGTCCGGGTCGCCTGGCGCAGGGCGAGTACGGAGCACGGGCCGGTGTGCCCCGCATCATGGCGATGCTGGAGAAGTACGGCGTTCCCGCGACGTTCTTCATGCCGGCCGTGTCCGCGCTGCTCCACCCCGAGGAGGCGCGCGCCTACGTCGACGCCGGTCACGAGGTGGCCGTGCACGGCTGGATCCACGAACGCAACATGCTCCTGCCGGAGACCGACGAGCGGGCCCTCGTCGAGAAGTCCGTCGAGACCCTGACCCGGCTGACCGGTCAGCGCCCGGTGGGCGTGCGGACCCCGTCCTGGGACTTCTCGCCGACGACGCTGGCCACGCTCGTGGACGCCGGATTCACCTATGACTCCTCGCTCATGGCGGACGACGAGCCCTACGAGATCCTCGCGCACGGGGAGCCGACCGGGCTGGTGGAGATCCCCGTCGAGTGGCTCCGGGACGACGCCCCCTATTTCACGATGGACCGCTACGGCTCGGTGCGTCCGCACAGCCGGCCCCGCGACGTCCTCGAGATATGGAAGGACGAGTTCGAGGCCGCTTACCACGAGGGGGGCGTCTTCCAGCTCACCCTCCACCCCCATGTCATCGGTCACCGCTCCCGCATGGTCGTCCTGCGCGAGCTGCTCGATCACATCGAGGCCCACCCGCAGGTCTGGTACGCCACCCACGCGCAGATCGCCGCAGAGGTCCGCCGTGAGATGCCCCGTCGCACATCGGAGAACCGCACATGAACGCGAGCAGAGTCCCGACCGTGCAGGCGGCCGAGGAGACCGAGCGGCTCAGCCGCCGGCAGGTCAAGGCGATCGCCGCCGGCGCCGTCGGCAACACCATCGAATGGGTCGACTGGGCCCTGTACGCGATCTTCGCGAAGATCATCTCCTCGCAGTTCTTCCCGGCGGGTGACGAGAAGGTCGCCCTGCTCTCCACCCTCGCCATCTTCGCCGTGGGCTTCGTCCTGCGTCCGGCCGGCGCGGCCGTGCTCGGGATGTACGCCGACCGATTCGGCCGCAAGAAGGGTCTGACCCTCACCGTCGGTCTGATGGCGGGCGCCTCGTTCGCCATCGCCGTGACTCCGACCTACACCCAGATCGGCCTGGCCGCTCCGGTCGCCCTCCTGCTGGCGCGACTGGTCCAGGGCTTCTCGGCGGGCGGCGAGTTCGGCTCGTCCTCGGCGTTCCTCGTGGAGTCGGGCACCCGCGCGGGCCGGGCGTTCGCCGGTTCCTGGCAGCAGGTGTCGGTCGGTGGCGGCGCGCTGATCGCCTCGCTGCTCGGCACCGTCGCCACGAACACCCTCAGCGACGACGCGCTGCACGCATGGGGCTGGCGCGTGGCCTTCGCCATCGGCGGGCTGCTCGGGCTGATCGGTCTGTGGCTGCGCGTGAACGTGGAGGACACGCAGTCCTTCGAGAAGGCGCGGACCACGGGCCGGGTCAGGACCAACCCGCTGCGGACGGTGTTCGCCAGCCACCCCGGCGCGGTCCTGCGTGTCGTAGGCATCACCGTCGCCGGCACGCTGACCTACTACATCTGGGTCAACTACCTGCCCACGTACGCGAACCTGGCCACCGGCATCCCACTGGGCAAGGCGCTGCTGTCGCAGACGCTCTGTCTGCTGATCTTCATCACGCTGCTGCCGTTCGCGGGGAGGCTGTCCGACCGGATCGGCCGCAAGCCGACCATGGCGGGATTCGCCGGCGGGTTCGCGGTGCTGAGCTGGCCCCTGCTGCACTTCCTGGACAACAGCTTCCTGAGCCTGTTCCTGGTGCAGTTGACCGGCATGCTCCTCATCCTCGGCTACTCCGCCAACTGCGCGGTGGTCATGGCCGAGCAGTTCCCCGCGGAGATCCGTGCCACGGGCATCGCCGTCCCGTACGCCCTCGCCGTGGCCGTGTTCGGCGGCACCGCGCCCTACGTGATCACGTGGATGCACGACCACCACTTCAGCCACTGGCTCTGGCTCTACCTGTCCGTCGCCTCACTGATCTCCCTCGCCGTCTATCTGACGATGCCGGAAACCAAGGACAAGGAACTCGACTGATGCCACACGCCGTTGTCACCGGTGCGGCCGGCGGGATCGGGCGCGCCGTCGCCGAACGCTTCGCCCGCGCCGGCTACACCCTGACCGTCTCCGACCTCGACGGTCCCGCCCTGCGGCGGGTCGCCGCCGACGTCGACGCCCTCGCCGTGCCCGCCGACCTCACCGAGGCCGCCGCGCCCCACGACCTGATCGAGCGGGCCTGGGAGGGCGGGGGAGCCGTCGACGTACTCGTCAACGCGGCCGGCCTGTACCCCTCGCTGGACATGCTCGACGTCACGGCCGAGCAGTGGGACCGCCTGTTCGCGCTGAACCTGCGGGCACCCGTGCTGGCCACGGCCGCTTACGGGAAGCGTGTGTCCGCCGCGGGAGCCACCGGCGCGGTCGTGAACATCAGCTCCGGATCCGCCCTGCGGTCCCGCCCGGGCGGCGGACCGTACGCCACGACCAAGGCGGCCCTGGAGATGGCCACCCGTGCCGCCGCCCTCGAGTTCGGTGCCCTCGGCATCCGCGTCAACGCCGTCAGCCCGGGCTTCGTCCCCGTCGCGAGCGAGGCCAACCCGGTGTCGCCCGTGTACGCGCGGGCCATCTCCGCCAATCCCCTGGGGCGGTCGGGAACGCCCGAGGACATCGCGCACGCCGTCCACTGGCTGTCCACGCCCGAGGCCTCCTGGATCACCGGCGAGGTCGTGCGTGTCGACGGCGGCTCGAGCACCGGAGCCCTGCACCTGCCCCGGATCGACGGACGCCCGGAGTACGAGAAGAGGAACCCCGCATGACCGGCACCACCCACACCGTCGTCGGAGGAGGAGCCATCGGCGGTGTCCTCGCCCACCGCCTGGTCCGGGCGGGCCGGCGGGTCCGTATCGTCGACACCGATCCCGACCACGTCGCCGCGATCCGTGAGAACGGTCTGGTCCTGACACACGAGGGTGGCGATCCCGAGGTGGTCCGCGTCGAGGCGACGCTCCCCGAGGACCACGACGGCCCGCTGCACGTCGTCCTGCTGGCGGTGAAGGCCCAGGCCACCGGGGCCGCGCTGGACTGGATAACCCCGCGCCTGGCCCCCGACGGGTACGTGGTCTCGATGCAGAACGGCTTCAACGAGGACACCATCGCCGAGCGCGTGGGCCCGGACCGTACGGTCGGCGCCTTCGTCAACATCTTCGCCGACGTCGTCGAGCCCGGCGTGATCCGGGACGGCGGAGCGGGGGCACTCGTGGTGGGGGAGACGGGCGGCGCGCCGGTCTCCGAGCGGGTGCGGGCGCTGGTCGGCCATCTCGGCACGGAAGATCCCGCGCTGGCCAGCGACAACGTGGAGGGATACCTCTGGGCCAAGGCGGGCTTCGGGGCGATGCTCGCGGCCACCGCGCTGGCCGACGCTCCCATGGCCGACCTCATCGACCGGCACCCGGACGTCATGGCCGCCGTCGCGGGTGAGGTGTTCAGCGTGGCCGACGCGCTCGGGGTCACCCTGGAGGCGTTCGACGCCTTCGAACCGGAGGCGTTCCGGACCGGAGCCGCTGTCGACGACCGGGCCGGCGCGACCGAGCGCCTCACCCGATGGCTGCGCACCCAGCCCAAGACCCGCAGCGGGATCTGGCGGGACCTGGCCGTGCGCGGGCGTCCCGTCGAGGTGACGACCCACTACGAGGTCGTCCTCGCGCACGCCGCGCGGCGGGGGATCGCCGCACCCGTCCTGCGAGCCGTCATGGAGGGCCTGGCCGAACTGGAACGGGACGCCACGGGCATGTCGGAGGACCGTCTGGACGCCCTCGGCGCCCTGATCCCGGCCGCGGACGGCCCGGTGCGGTCGAAGGTGCCGCCGTCCACGCCCACCGTCGGCGCCGAGGAGGCCGAGCGCGTCTCCTCCTGGCTCACCGCGCACCGCGACGAGATCGAGGCGGACCTGGCCACCTGCACCGGGCTCGAAAGCCCCAGCGACGACGAGGAACTCCTCACCGTCTGCGCGCAGTGGCTGCGCGGGTGGCTCGACGAGCGGCTGGGCACCGACCGTGAGGAGGAGGTCCTCGCCCGCCAGGGCGCGGGCGACATCCTGATCCGGCGGTACGCGGGCAGCGGTGAGAGCCCTCTGCTCCTCCTCGGGCACTACGACACCGTGTGGCCGGCGGGCACGCTGGCCGCACGGCCGTACCACCGCGACGGGGACCGCATCACGGGCCCGGGCGTCTTCGACATGAAGGCCGGGCTCGTCCAGGCGGTGTGGGCGCTCAAGGCCCTCGACGCTCTCGGACTCCCGCGGCCGGGCGTCACGCTGCTGATCAACGGCGACGAGGAGACGGGGAGCCTGGCGTCCAAGGACGTCGTCATGGCCGAGGCCCGGCGCAGCCGCGCCACCCTCGTGTTCGAGGCGTCGGCCGACGGCGGCGCCATCAAGACCGCCCGCAAGGGAGTCGGGCTCTTCCGGATCACCGTCACCGGCCAGGAGGGCCACGCCGGACTCGACCCCCACCGCGGCGCCAGCGCCGTGGACGAACTGGCCCACCAGATCCTGCACCTCGCCGGCCTGCGGGACCTGGCCGCGGGCACCAGTGTCAACGTCGGTGTCGTCAGCGGCGGGACCCGGCCGAACGTCACCGCCGGCCGGGCGGTCGCCGACCTGGACGTACGGGTCTCCTCGCGTGGTGAGAAGGAGCGGATCAGCGCCGCCCTGGCGGCGGTCCGGCCCCATGATCCCCGTACGGCCGTCGAAGTGACCGGCGGCTGGAACAGGCCCGTGTTCGCCCGCGAGCCCGGGGTCGCCGCTCTCGCGGACCTGGCCCGTGACTGCGCGGGCCTGCTGGGCGAGAGGCTCGACGAGGCGAGCGTCGGTGGTGCCAGCGACGGGAACTTCGCGGCGGCCGCCGGAAGTCCGGTCCTCGACGGTCTGGGCGCCGTCGGTGACGGAGCCCACGCGGCCTCCGAGTACGCCTCGGCCTCCGCGCTCGTCCGGCGCGCCGCACTGGCGGCCCTCGTCATCACCTCGCTCGCCTGACCCCCCGCCGTCGGCGCCGGCGGTCACCGCACGCGACCGCGCCCACGCCGCGGCGGCAGAAAGAAACTCCGGACATCTGAGGCTGCTGCGCGCAGTCAGCGTTCGCAATCAATGTTCGGGTTCCCTCCCCGCATCACAGGAGATCTTCACGTGACCACGCTCTTCACTCCCTACGCCGCCCGTTCGCTGACCATCCCGAACCGTGTGTGGATGGCCGCCATGTGCCAGTACAGCGCGGCGCCCGACGGAGACCTGGCGGGAGCGCCGAACGACTGGCACTTCGCGCACCTCGCGGCGCGGGCGACCGGGGGCACCGGTCTGATCATCACCGAGGCCACCGCCGTCACCCCCGAGGGGCGGATCAGCCCCTACGACCTCGGCATCTGGAACGACACGCAGGCCGGGGCATTCCGCCGGATAACCGACTTCCTCGTCTCGCAGGGCACGGTGCCCGGTATCCAGCTCGCGCACGCCGGCCGAAAGGGCTCGACCGAGCGCACCTGGGTCGACCGGGGAGCGCCCATCGCGCCGGACCAGGAGCACGGCTGGCAGCCCGTGGCCCCCAGCGCCATCCCCTTCACGGAGAAGGCGACCACGCCCGTCGAGCTGACGGTCGATCAGATCAGGGAACTGGTGCAGCAGTTCGCCGACGGCGCCCGCCGCGCACTGCGGGCCGGATTCCAGGTCGTCGAGGTCCACGGCGCGCACGGCTACCTGATCCACCAGTTCCTCTCCCCGTTCAGCAACCACCGCACCGACGAGTACGGCGGCTCCTTCGAGGGCCGTATCCGCTTCGCCGTCGAGGTCGTCGAGGCCGTGCGCGCGGTCTGGCCCGAGAACCTGCCCGTCTTCTTCCGCGTCTCCGCCACCGACTGGCTCGCGGAGAACGGCGACCCCCGCGACGGCTGGAACGCCGACGAGGCCGTGCGCCTGGCCAAGGAACTGCGCGCCCTGGGCGTCGACCTCTTCGACGTCTCCACCGGCGGCAACGTCCCCGACGCCAGGATCCCGGTGGCCCCGGACTACCAGCTGCCGTTCGCGCGGCGCATCCGCGAGGAGGCCGACATGCCGGTGGCGACCGTCGGCCTGATCACCGAGCCGGCCCGCGCCCAGGCCGTCGTGGGCGCCGGGGACGCCGACGCGGTGCTGCTCGGCCGGGAACTCCTGCGCAACCCCTACTGGGCCCGGCACGCCGCCAGGGAACTGGGCGGCGAGGTCGCCACGCCCGACCAGTACCACCGCTCCTGAGACGAGCGCCGGAGGGAACCCGGGACCCCTCCGGGTCCGGGGTTCTTTCCGGCGGTGCGGCGCTCCGGACCCCCGGCGGCGCTCACGCGTCCGCCGTGTCCTTGAGGGCGTCGCAGGTGTTCTGGAACTCCTCCATCAGGCGGGTGGCCTCGACGACCAGGACGCCGTAGGGGCGTGAGGCGTCCGACAGGGGCAGGTTGTTCTCCTGGGCGGCGGCCAGCACCTTTTGCAGCGCCTCCTGGGAGAGCGTGGCGAGCCGGCACATCTCGGCGGCCTGCTCGGAGAGCGTGTCGCTGTCGAGCTCGGCGATGACGTGGGCGATGTCGCGCAGGCTGCCCGCGAAGTCGGCGTACGCCCTCAGCGCGGGCGCGTAGGTGTAGGTGTTCTCCGTCTCGCGCCAGCGTCCCAGGGACCGGGTCAGCGACGCCAGCTGGTACACCGCGCGTTCCAGGGCGTCGACGCTCTGCCGGTAACGGTCGAAGGTCAGGTAGCCGCGGTGGGAGGGCAGCAGCCGGCGCGGGTTGAAGGGGAGGCTGTTCTCCGCCGTGCTCAGTCCCGCCCGCGCCTGTCCGACCGCGCGCTGCGCCCGCTCGCCCGCCCGGCGCCACTTCGCGGCCCGGTCCGCGTCCACGTCGCCGGTGCACAGGCCGTCGGCCATGTCGTCGAGGAGGGTCTCGATCGCCGACGCGAGCACCTGGAGCCCGTGCTCGGCGCTGCGGTACCGCAGCGGCGGCACGATGGTCAGGTTCACCAGCAGGCCCACCCCGCATCCGATGAGCACCAGGACGATGATCTGCCCGAGCTGGTTCACCTTGTCGCCGGTGGTGGTCGCCGACGCGTAGGTGGAGAAGGCGAAGAACGCCGCGGTGGCGACCTGGGACCGCTGCTCGCCCAGCGCCGGCCACCGGCCGATGCACAGGGCGATGACGGCGACCAGGAGGAAGGCGAACAGGCCGGGGCCGACCACGGACCCGACGACCGCCTGCACGGCTACGCCCACGGTGACCGCGGCGGCGTAGCGCAGGGCCTGCCAGACGGACTTGTAGATCGTGGCGTTCATGATCAGAACGGCGGAGAACGGCGCGAACGCCGGCGACGACGCGTTCAGCAGGTCATGCGCGATCCACCACGCCAGCGTCGAGGCCAGCGCGCTCTTGCCCACCAGGAGGACCGTGTTGCGTTCGTGTCCCGGCGCGTCCCACGCCCGCCTCAGCCATGCTCCACAGCTCCGTACCCACTCCATGTCTCGCGCTCCGGACTCCCGCTCGCCGCATCCGTACAAGGTAGGCGGTTCACCCGAAGCGGAGCAGGTATGCGGGGCGGCGGCACGCCGTCCACCAGCGGCTGGGTGTCCGGCCGGACCGTGAGCGGACGGCCGTGCCACTCGTGCGGGTGAGCCGTCGTGTCTTCGTCGCGTGCGCGTCGGCGCGGCCGGAAGACTGTCCGGGCCAGTAGACCGCACACCGGAGGATTCCCATGGCGGATGAGCTGTACGCGACGCTGAAGACCAACAAGGGCGACATCGTGGTCCGGCTGCTGCCGAACCACGCCCCCAAGACCGTACGCAACTTCGTGGAGCTCGCGAACGGCGAGCGCCAGTGGACCCACCCCGAGACCGGTCAGCCCCTCGACAGCCCGCTGTACGACGGGACGGTGTTCCACCGGGTCATCGAAGGCTTCATGATCCAGGGCGGCGACCCCCTGGGCAACGGCACGGGCGGCCCGGGGTACGAGTTCGCCGACGAGTTCCACCCGGACCTGGCGTTCGACAAGCCGTACCTGCTGGCCATGGCCAACTCCGGGCCGGGAACCAACGGATCGCAGTTCTTCATCACGCTCGCTCCCACCGCCTGGCTCACCGGCAAGCACACGATCTTCGGTGAGGTCGTCGACGACGCCAGCAAGAAGGTCGTCGACGCCATCGGCACCACGGAGACCAACCCCCGCAACGACCGCCCCGTGCAGGACGCCGTGGTCGAGAAGGTCGTCATCGAGACCCGCTGACGGACCGGCCCACGGGACGCCGTCGCCCGCGACGCCGTCCCGTGGGCGCCCCGGTCAGTCCAGGGCCACGTTCTTCGTCTCCGGCGCCCACGCCACCGAGGCGACCAGGCCGACCACCAGGACCAGCGTCAGCACCAGCATGGTGGGGGAGAACCCGGCGTGCTCCAGGCCGAGCGGCAGGAGGAAGGTGCCGATGGCGGAGCCGATGCGGCTCATACCGTTGAGCAGCCCGACCCCGGAGCTGCGCAGGTCGGTCGGGAACAGCTCGGCCGGATAGACCTGGTCGAGGTTGACGGCCGCCGACATGGTGAACGTGAACACCAGGAACAGCGGGAACAGCAGACCGGTGGGCGCGTCGGGCCAGACCGCCATGGGGGCGAGCGAGGCGATGAGGACGACAAAGGACCAGATCGTCAGCCCGCGCCGGCTCATCTTCGCCACGAACCACAGGCCCGCCACGCTGCCGCCCAGCAGGAACAGGTTCAGCACGCCGTCGCTGGTGGTGTCCTCCTCGCTCACTCCCATCTTGGCCAGGACCAGCGGCAGGAAGGTGTAGATGGCGAAGTACGGCACCACCTGCGCGTTGTAGAAGATGACGCCGAACGCGGTCCGCCGCCAGTACTCGCGCCCGAACAGGTCGCGGTAGCGCGCCCGCGGCCGCTCGGCGGCGGCCCGGGCGATCCGAGCCAGCGACGCGACCGCGTCCTCGTCGCCGCCCAGGCGGCGCACCACGGCCCGCGCCCGGTCGAGCTGCCCGCGCGCCATGAGCCAGCGGGGCGACTCGGGCACACCGATCCGCAGCAGCACCACGGCCAGCGCGGGCACACTGCTGGAGGCCAGCAGCCACCGCCACGCCTCGCCCCCGATGCCGACCACCCAGTTGCCGAGGAAGAACGCCACGACGTAGCCCACCGTCCACAGGACGGTCAGGGACGCCAGCAGACCGCCCCGGTAGCGGCGCGGCACGAACTCGGCGACGAGCGTCGGGCCCAGCGCGTAGTCGGCGCCGATGCCGATGCCGATCAGCAGCCGCAGCACGAAGAGCTGGCCCGGACCGGTCACGAAGAACTCGGCCGCCGACGCCACCGAGATGAGCAGGAAGTTGTACGTGTACAGGCGCTGGCGGCCGATCCGGTCGGCGGCCCAGCCGATGACGACACTGCCGAGGAAGATGCCGATCAGCGCCGCCGCCCCGAGCAGCCCCTCCCACACGGAGCCGAAACCGAGCTGGGTGGCGATCACCGGCAGGGCGATGCTGATGATGCCGAGTTCGTAGCCGTCGGAGTAGTTGGCGCAGAACGTCAGCGCCGTGATCCGCAGATGGAACCGGTTGAGCGGGGCGTCGTCGAACGCGGTGGCGGCCTCGTCGCTCCCTGAGGGGTCGGGACCGTCGCTCCCGGAGGACGTGGTCTTGCTCTGCGGCATGGGCTTCGGAATCCTTCCCGCCGGCGTCGTTCGGCAGCCGGGCGTCCGGACGAATCCTGGCCGCACGGCGGGCGAACGGGGCGGTCCGCGCGGCCGACACGCGGTACCCGGCGACGACCGGCGCAACGAGCCGCCCCGACGGACGGCCTCCAGGTCCTTGCCCGCGGAGTGGATCAAGAGTTACATGCTCTGTGCCGGAAAGAACCAACAGGTGAGAACCGACAGGTGTGAGAACCGGCAGGTGAGAACGAACCGGTGCCCGGAAGAACGAACCGTCGTCGACAGGGGGTGGCGATGACCGACTCCAGCCGCATCCTGATCAGCGGCAGCGGCCTGAGATGCGCCGACGTGGTCCGGCTGGCCCGCCGCAGCGCCTGGCCCAAGCTGGCGTCCGACGCCCTCACCCGAGCCGCGCAGAGCTACGAACTCGCCGTGGAACTGGGTGCCAAGGGCGCGGTCTACGGCAGGACGACCGGCGTCGGCGCCAACCGCCACATCGTCGTCGACCCCGAGGGCGCCGACCTGCACGGGCTGCGCCTGCTGCGCAGCCACGCCGGCGGCACCGGTGCCCCGCTGCCCGACGACGCGGTGCGCGCCGTCATGGCCGTGCGCCTCAACCAGCTCGCCGCCGCGGGCAGCGGGGTGCACCCCCGGCTGCTGCGGGCACTGGAGCAGGCCCTGCGCGTCGGGGCGCTGCCCCTCGTCCACACCCGCGGCGCGATCGGCACCGGTGACCTGACCGCGCTGGCCGAGATCGCGCTGACCCTCGCCGGTGAACTGCCCTGGGAGTCCGGCGGCATCGACCCCGTGGCGATCAGCCCCGGCGACGCCCTCGCCTTCATCTCGTCCAACGCCGCCACGCTCGCCGAGGCCGTACTGGCCTGGCACGACCTGTCCCGGCTGCTCGCGGCGAGCCATGTGGTGACCGCGCTGACCTTCTGCGCGCTGGGCGGCTCGGCCGAGGCGTACGACGAGCGCGTGCACGCCTCACGGCCGCATCCCGGCGCGGTCCGCTGCGCCGCCGAGCTGCGCCGGCTGCTCACGGCGGGCGGCGATCTGCCCCCGGGCCGGCGTCTGCAGGACCCGTTCGGCCTCAGGGCCTTCCCGCAGGTGCAGGGTCCCGCGCTGGAGGCCGCCGCCCATGTCGAACGGGTGCTGGAGGTCGACCTCAACGCGGCCGCGGAGAACCCGCTCATCGACACCGGGACCGGGCAGGCCTACCACCACGGCCAGTTCTCCACCGCGCCGGTCGCGCTCGCCTTCGACTACCTGCGCGCCGCGCTGCACCACACCGCGGAGCTGTCCGCGGCCCGCCTCAGCGACCTCGTCGAGCCCGACCTCAGCGGACTGCCGCCGTTCCTGGCGGAGGGCCCGGCGGGCAGCTCGGGCGTCATGATCCTGGAGTACGTCGCCCACGACGCCCTCGGCACGCTGCGCCACGCGGCCTCACCGGTCACGCTGGGCACCGCGGTGATCTCCCGCGGCCTGGAGGACCACGCCAGTTTCTCCACCCACGCGGTACGCAGCACCGTGGCGGCCACGGCGGCGTACCGGACGGTGCTGGCCTGCGAACTCCTCGGCGCGGTACGCGCCCTGCGCATCTCCGGCGCCGAACTGCCCGACACGCCGCTGCGCCAGGCGTTCGCCCTGGCCGCGGCGGGACTCCCGCACGTGGCCGAGGACCATCCGCTCAGCGCCGAGATCCACCAGGCGGAACGCCTGCTGGACCGTCTGGCGGCCCTGTAGGAGGGGCCGCCGCGCGCTCAGTCGAGGCAGAACTCGTTGCCCTCGACGTCCCGCATCACGAGGCACGACTCGTCGAACTCGTCGGCGAGCAGCAGTTCCACGCGCGACGCGCCGAGCGGGAGCAGACGCGCGCACTCGGCCTCCAGGGCCGCGACGCGCTCCTCGCCCTCCAGACCGGTGGCGACGCGCACGTCGAGGTGCAGCCGGTTCTTGACGACCTTCCCCTCGGGGACGCGCTGGAAGTATATGCGCGGGCCCACCCCCGTGGGGTCCACGCAGACGAACCCGGCCCCCCGCCGCTCGGGCGGGAGCGAGGCGTCGTACGCCTCCCAGCTCGCGAAACCCTCCGGGGCCGGCGGCACGACGTACCCCAGCACCTCGCACCAGAAGCGGGCGACGCGCTCGGGTTCCGCGCAGTCGAACGTCACTTGGAACTTCTTGATCGATGACACGGGGTGGACCTTAACAGGGGAGGTCGCCGTTCATCTCCCAATAAAATGGGGGTGGTTGGCGAGGCGGGAGTGCCTCGCGGGCCGTCCCGTGCGGCTCGGCGGGCCTCACTTCCCCTTCTTCTTCAGCGCCGAGGGCTTGTGCACCGCCGTACGGCCCGACTTGTCGCTGCGGACCTTGTACTGGGGGTCGTCCGGGGAGGCGTCGACCGTGCGTCCCGCCGCCTCGGTCCGGTGCGTGATCTCCTGCTCGACCTCGCCGGTGGTCTCGGTGCCGTGCGTGCTCCACGTGACCTCGTCGCCCTCGGCGGGCCGGTCCTTGCCGGAGTCGTTCATGGGGTGCTCCCTGCTGCCGGGTGGTTCCCCCACCACCCTGACCGCGCGGCCGCGCGTTTGCACCCGGACACCACTTGGGCGGTGCGTGCCGGGGAACCCGGGGTACCCGGAGGGGCGTAGGAGGACGGCCGGACCGAGGAGGACAGGCGATGGACAGCGTGCGCGAGATCATGACGGGGAACCCCACGACGGTGGACGGCCGGGAGTCGGTGACCTCGGTGGCGCGGACGATGCGCGACGACGGGGTCGACGTGGTGCTCGTGGTGGAGGGCGGCAGTCTGCGGGGGCTGGTCAGCGACCACGACCTCGTCGTCCGGGCACTCGCGGACGCGGCCGACGCCGAGGCGATGACGGTCGCGGAGATAGTGCACGGCGGTCTCGTCACC
Source organism: Streptomyces sp. NPDC046860 (assembly GCF_040645115.1). NCBI lineage: Bacteria > Bacillati > Actinomycetota > Actinomycetes > Kitasatosporales > Streptomycetaceae > Streptomyces > Streptomyces sp. NPDC046860. Next base: position 56,628 of record NZ_JBEYXQ010000011.1, read on the forward strand.
GTCGACATCGACGACGGTCTCGACACCGCCGCCCGTCTGATGGAGGAGAACTCCGTCCGGCAGGTCGCCGTGATCGAGAGCGGGACGCCCGTGGGAGTGCTGGACGCGAGCGACCCCCGTCTCCAGGGCCGCTCGGGCCGCATCGACTCGCCCACCCCGGAACACGCCCGCAAGTCCGACATCCCGTAAGGCATGGCCTGGGGACACCGCTGGGAGGACAGACATGCGGCACACCGTCACGGTCGCGGGCCCCGCGGCGCCCGATGTGGTCTGGGAGCGGTACGCGCGGTACGAGAAGTGGGCGCACTGGGCGCCGCATCTGCGGGCGGTCCGGACGCAGGGCGACGTCATCCGTCCGGGCGCCCGGGGTGAGGTCCTGTTCGCCGGGTTCCTGCGCGGCGGCTTCGAGGTCACCGAGGTCGACCGGCCGCAGGGCGCCTGGACCTGGAAGGTCACGTTCCTCGGCATCCCCGTGCTGGTGGCGCACACCCTGGTGCCGCAGGGCACGGGCACCCGGGTCGCCGTCGATCTCACGGCGCCCCTGCCGGTGCCCCTCGTCTACGCCCCCATGGTCGACTGGGCGCTGCACCGGCTCACCCGCGTCTGACCTCAGCGGCCGCGCCGCACCTGGGCCGCCCGCCGGGCCTCGGCGAGCTTGCGGGCCTCCTCCGTCTTGCGGGAGGGGCGGCCGCCCGTGGTGCCCTTGCCGCTGCCCATGCCGCGGAAGGGAGCGTTCGTGTTCTTGGGCCGTGCCGCCGGACCTCCGTCGAGCGGGTCGCCGGACGGCTTGCGGGCGCCGGTGATCCGGGTCAGCGCGGCCTCACCGGAGCGCACCTTGGTGACGGTCGGCTCGATGCCGGCCTCGGACGTCACCTGGCTCAGCTCGCGCCGCTGGCCCGACAGCACCAGGGTGACGACGCTGCCCGAGCCGCCGCCCCGCGCGGTGCGGCCGGCGCGGTGCAGGTAGTCCTTGGCGTCGGCGGGCGGGTCGACGTTGACCACGAGGTCGAGGTCGTCGATGTGCAGGCCGCGCGCCGCCACGTTGGTCGCCACCAGGGCGGTGATCTGCCCGTCCTTGAACTGCGCGAGGGTCCGGCTGCGCTGCGGCTGGGACTTGCCGCTGTGCAGGCCCGCCGCGTGCACCCCGCTGGCGCGCAGGTGCCGGGTGAGCTGGTCGACCCCGTGCTTGGTGTCCAGGAACAGCAGGACGCGGCCGTCGCGGGCGGCGATCTCCGTCGTCACGGCGTACCGGTCCGGGCCGTGCACCACCAGGACGTGGTGGGCCATCGTCGTGACGGCGCCCGCGGACGGGTCGACCGAGTGCACGACGGGATCGTCGAGGTGGTCGCGGACCAGGTCGGCGACCTCGCGGTCCAGCGTCGCGGAGAACAGCATGCGCTGGCCGTCGGGCCGTACCTGCCGCAGCGCCTCGGTGACCTGGGGCAGGAAGCCCATGTCGCACATCTGGTCGGCCTCGTCGAGGACGGTGACGCGGACCCGGTCCAGGCGGCACGCCTTGCGCTCGATGAGGTCGTGCAGCCGGCCGGGGGTGGCCACGACCACCTCGGCGCCCTCGCGCAGGGCCACGGTCTGCCGCCCGATCGGCATCCCGCCGACGACCGCCGTCATCCGCAGCCCCAGCGCGTCCGCGTACGGGGTGAGCGCCTCGCAGACCTGCTGGGCCAGCTCACGGGTGGGCACCAGGATCAGGGCCAGCGGCTGCTTGGCCTCCGCCCGCCTGCCCGCCGTACGCGCGAGCAGCGGCAGGCCGAAGGCGAGCGTCTTGCCCGAGCCGGTGCGCCCCCTGCCGAGGACGTCGCGTCCGGCGAGGGCGTCGGGCACCGTGGCCGCCTGGATCGGGAAGGGCTCGCGCACCCCCAGTTCGGCCAGCTTGCGCTGCACCGCGGGTGGGAGGTCCAGCTCGGCGAAGGAGACGGCCGGGGTCTGGGACGCGCCGGACTCGGGGTGGTTCATGACAAGCCTTCCGTAGAGAGGACGTACCGAGGAAGGCCCGGTAGGACGCGGAACGGTGACCGGACGGACGGCGTCACCGACCGTCACTACCGTGCAAAAGTTTCACGCTAACACAAGGGGCCCCGGCGGGCGCCCCGGGGCGTGAGCGCTCCCGGGCTCGCGCAGGAGCGCTTCAGGGGCGCACGGCATAGTGGTATGAGCTGACGGAAAAGGCGTGGCCCGTGTGCTCATACCGGGCCGGTCGACGGGAAGGCGACAGGCATGGGTGGCAAGGACCCGCGGGACCACGGGCCGGCCGAGGACCGGTCCGCCCGGGTGCCCGGAAGCCTCCTCGACCTGCTCCATGCCTCGGCCGTGGTCCTGGACGCCGAAGGCCGGATCGTCCTGTGGAGCCCCGAGGCCGAGCAGCTGTTCGGCTACGACGCCTCCGAGGCCCTCGGCCGGCCGATCTCCACGCTGCTGGCGGAGCCCGGGGAGGCGCGGTGCCTCGACGACCTCTTCACCAAGGCGCGGGTCGGGACGAGTTTCGCCGGTGTCTTCCCCGCCCGGTGCAAGGACGGCTCGACCCGTTCGGTCGAATACCGCAAGGGCCGTCTGCACGACCCCGACGGGAACGTGCTCGGGCTGGCGCTCGCCGCCGACGTGGACACCGTGCGCCGGGTGGAGAGCGATCTCGCCCTGTCCGACCTGCTGATCAACCAGTCGCCGGTCGGCCTCGCCGTGTTCGACACCGAGCTGCGCTGGCTGCGGATCAACGCCGCCCTGACCACCGCCAACGGGGTGACCGAGGAGGACGTGGTCGGCCGGCGGCTGGAGGACACGCTGCCGGGCGTGGACTCGCGGGCCATCGAGGCCGCGATGCGGCAGGTGCTGCGCACCGGCGAGCCCATCCTCGACCACCGCACCACCGGCCGGGTCCCCGCCGACCCCGACCACGAGCACGCCTGGTCGGAGTCCTACTACCGGATCGAGGACCGGTGGGGGAAGGTGCTCGGCGTGGCGGTGTCGGTCGTGGACGTCACCGCCCGCCACCTCGCCGCCGCCGAGATCGCGGCGGCGCACAGACACCTGGCCACGCTCTCCGAGGCCAGCGCCGACATCGGCAGCACGCTCGACCTGCGGCAGACCGCGAGGGAGCTGGCGGAGGCCGTGGTGCCCCGGTTCGCCGACCTCGCCACCGTCGACCTGCTGGAGTCCGCCGCCACCGGACGGCGGTCCGCCACCGGCGACGAGCCCGGGTTCGTCACCGTCGCCGTGGCCCCGGCCCGCCCGGACGACGACCTGGGCGGCACCGCGCTGTGGGAGAGCCTCGGCTCCGCCGAACCGGCCCCGATGATGCGGCGCAGCGTCCGGGAGGCCGCGCCGACGATGATCTCCCGCGTGGACGGTGCCGCGCTGCGCCGGATCGCTGGCGGTGAACAGGCCGTCGCGGCGCTCGGCAAGGCGGGGGTGCGCAGCTACCTCGCGGCGCCGCTGGTCGCGCGCGGCACCGTGCTCGGCGTGCTCAGCCTGTACCGCACGGCCGACACCCGCCCCTTCGACAGCCGTGACCTGCAGATGGTGTGCGAGATCGTGGGACGGGCCGCCATCAGCGTGGACAACGCCCTGCTGTACGGCCGTGAGCGGGACACCGCGCTCACCCTCCAGCGCAGCCTGCTCCCGCAGACCCCGCCCGACCAGCCCGAGGGACTGGAGATCGCCGTCGGCTACCGGCCCGCGGGCAGCGGCACCGAGGTCGGCGGCGACTGGTACGACGTCATGCCGCTCGGCGGCGGCAAGGTGGGGCTCGTGGTCGGCGACGTGATGGGAAGCGGCGTCCGGGCCGCCGCCATCATGGGACAACTGCGGACCACCACACGGGCGTTGGCCCGGCTGGACCTGCCGCCGGCCGAACTGCTCGGCCATCTGGACGAGACCGCCGCCACCCTCAGCGAGTCCTTCGCCACCTGTGTCTACGCGGTCTGCGACCCCGGCCGCGGCACCTGCACCCTGTCCTGCGCGGGCCATCTCCCGCCGGTGCTCGTCCAGTCGGACCGCGGCGCCGCGCTCCTCGACATCCCCACCGCCGCGCCGCTGGGTGTCGGCGGGGTGCCCTTCGGCACGCTGGAGGTGAAGCTTCCCGAGGGTGCCCTGCTGGCCCTGTACACCGACGGCCTGGTCGAGACCCGGGGTGACGACATCGATGTCGGCCTGGACGCGCTCTGCCGGTCCCTGGAGGGCGCGACCGGCTCGCTCCAGCAGACCTGCGACATGCTGCTCGACACCCTCGACCGGTCCTCGGCGGACGACGTGGCCCTGCTGCTGGCGCGGTTCGGCGGGACGTAGGGGGAGGGGCTCCCTGGGGCCGGGCGCGCCGTGCCGCGCGCCCGGCGGCGCCGGTCAGGAGCGGGCGGTGTCCGCGCCCTTCAGGCCGAAGATGTCGACCGCGTGGTAGTAGGTCCACGCCGTCGAGTTGCAGGAGGTCTTGGTGGCGCCGGAGTAGTTGTTGCAGACCCGCTTGAGGTCCTCGTAGAAGGCGGAGTCGATGCGGGACTTGTTCGCGGAGAAGGTGCCGGCGGCCTTGTAGTTGCGGTAGCCGAAGTCGTGGCGGGCGCACGCCGTCTGGAAGGGGAACCCGAACGGGTTGTCGGGGGAGGAGCTGCAGTAGTCCGTCGACCAGTCGAACCCGTAGGCCGCCCAGGCGCCCTGGTTCGCCCGCGCGGAGACCCACGCGTTGTAGCTGGACGCGCTGGTCTGGGTCCAGGAGCTGAGCACCTGCGGCTTGTCGGCGGGGGCGGCCGAGGCGTCGCTCGCGAAGGCCAGCACCGCGGGCAGCGCCAGCGCTGCGGCGGCGGACGCGAGGGTGACGGCGTGGGGACGGCGCATGGAAGACCTCCGGAGTGTGGGGCCCAGCAAGCCTCGCGGGGTTTGCGAGGCGGGGTCAGCTTGGCCCAGACCTCCGCCGTATGAACAGTCCATGTCAAAGAATTCTTCGAGTGAATTCAACAAACTGTCAGCCGCATTCCGGCTCAACTCGCCTAAAAAGGCGGGGAGATCGCCAGGTGGTGACGGATGAGTAAGGTAAGGCTTACTTTGGTTCGCGTGAGACTGTCCCCGGTGCGGATGGAGGCTTCATGGCGGACTTCGAGAGCGTGGAACGGGAGCGTCCGGATCGTGTTCCCCGGCCGCGGCGGGCGTGGACGCTCCAGCGGGTGAGGCTCGGCGCGGGCGGACCGGTCGCCCGTGTACGCGTCGCCGACGGCCGGGTGACGCACGTTCACCTCGACGCGCACGCGCACGCGCACCCGGTCGAGGCCGGGGACCGGACGCTCGACCTGGACGGCCGGGTGCTCCTGCCGGGCCTCTGGGACGCCCACGTCCACCTCGCGGAGTGGGCCGCCGCCCGGCACCGGCTCGACCTCGCCGGGACCGGCTCCGCGCGTGCCGTCGCCGATCTCGTGCGCGCAGGCGCGGGCGACGAGGGCACCGCCGTCCTCTACGGATACGGCTTCCGGGACGGCCTCTGGCCGGACGCCCCGCACAAGAGCCTGCTCGACGCGGCGCTGCCCGGCCGGCCGGTGGCCCTCGTCAGCGCCGACCTGCACGCCGTCTGGCTGAACTCCGCCTGCCTCGCCCTCGCCGGCCGCCCCGGACATCCCACCGGCCTGCTCCGCGAGCACGAGGCCCACGAGACGCTGTCCGCCCTGCCTACGGCCCCGGCCGCCACGGTGGACCGCTGGATCGCCGACGCCTGCCGGGCCGCCGCGGCGCGCGGGGTCACCGGCGTCATCGACTTCCAGTACGGCGACACGGTCACCGACTGGGAGCGCCGCTCCGCCGCCCCGCCGGCCGTACGCGTCGCGGCCGCCGTCTATCCGAGCCGCCTGGACGCCGCCCTCGCGCGCGGGCTGCGCACCGGGGACGCCGTCGGGGCGAGCGGATCACTGGTGCGCGTCGGCCCGCTGAAGCTGTTCACCGACGGCTCCCTCAACACGCGTACCGCCCTGTGCCACGACCCCTACCCCGGGCTGGAGGGCACGGACGGCGCCCACGGCATCGAGGAGACCGCCCCCGCGGAGCTGACACGCCTGATGCGGCTGGCCTCGGCCCACGGCGTCGAGCCCGCCGTGCACGCCATCGGCGACCGGGCCAACACCGTCGCCCTGGACGCCTTCGCGGCCGTCCACTGCCGGGGCCGGATCGAACACGCCCAGCTCCTGGACCCCGAAGACCTGCCGCGCTTCGCCGAGTTGGGCGTCACGGTCGGCGTACAGCCCCGGCACGCCACCGACGACCGCGACGTGGCCGACCACCACTGGGCCGGCCGCACCGGCCGCGCCTTCGCCTACGCGGACCTCCTCGCCGCCGGGGCACGCCTGGAGTTCGGATCGGACGCCCCGGTCTCCCCGCTGGACCCCTGGCTCGCCATCGCCTCGGCCGTCACCCGCACCGACGACGCGCGTCCGGCCTGGCATCCCGAGCAGCGGCTGTCCGTGCCGGACGCGCTGGTCGCGGCCGCCCGGGGGCGGCGCGGCATCCGGGTCGGAGGCACCGCCGACCTCGTTGTTGTGGACGTGGACCCCCTGGCGGCGGACGCGGGCACCCTGCGCGCGATGCCCGTGCATGCCACGATGACGGACGGCCGCTGGACGCACGGACCGTACTGAGCGTGGACCGCGCCGGTGACGTGATCCGTCTCCGGCGTGGCCCTTCCGGGGCGGTCGCCGCCGGCCGTCCGCGTCGCCGCCCCGGTCAGGCCGGGACGCGGCCGGCCAGTACGGAACGGTGGATCTCCTCCGCCCGGACCGCGACCGTCGACAGCAGGGTGCTGGTCAGGCCGTGGGTGTGCTCGGTGCCGCCCTGGAGGTAGATGCCCGCAGTGACCTCCGGGGCCGTCTCCACCCGGTGGTCACGGCCGACCCGGATCTCGTCCTCCTCGTCCCGCAGGCACAGCTTGGCCGCCTCGCCGAGCAGCGGGGTCAGATCGCGGGGGCGGTAGCCGGTGGCGAGGACCAGCACGTCGGTGGCGAGCACCTGCCGCTCCCCGGTGGGCAGGAACTCCACGGTGACGTCCAGCGCGCCGTCCGTACCGCCGTCGACCGAGCGGACGCGGGAGACGTTGAGGAAGCGCAGCCGCTCCCGGCCGGACACCTTCTCCCGGTACGCGGTGGCGTACAGCGACTCGATCAACTCCATGTCCACCACCGAGTAGTTGGTCGAGCGGTGGTAGTCGAACAGGGACTGCTTGACCTCGGAGGGCGCCGAGAAGTACACGTCCACCGCCTCCGGGTCGAAGATGCGGTTGGCGAACGGGCTGTCGTCGGCCGGGGTGTAGCCGTACTTGGCGAAGACCGAGCACACCTCGGCCTCCGGGAAGGTGCGGTGCAGGTAGTCCACCGCCTCCGCGCCGCTCTGCCCGGCGCCGAGCACGACCACGCGCCTCACCGGGGTCCCGGAGTCGGTGAGCCGGACCGAGCGCGGGATCAACTGGCTGTTGTGCCAGACCCGTTCACCCAGTTCGAGGCCGGGCGGAACATGCGGCTCCAGGCCCATCGCCAGGCTGATGTTGCGGGCCCGGCGGGTCACCGTCTCCCCGGGACGCGCGGTGTCCCGGCAGGTGACGTCGAAGTGCGCCACCCGGCCGTCGTCGTCGCGCACCGGGTCCACCGCGACGGCCTCGCTGCCGTAGGAGACCAGGTGCGACACCCGCTCGGCCGCCCACTCGAAGTACTCGTGGAACTCCACGCGCAGCGGGAACAGCGTCTTCTGGTTCAGGAAGTCGATCAGCCTGCCCCGTTCGCGCAGGAAGCACAGGAAGCTGTAGTCGCTGGTCGGGTTGCGCAGCGTGACGAGGTCCTTCAGGAAGGACACCTGCATCGTGGCGTCGTCGATCAGCATGCCCCGGTGCCAGCCGAAGCCCGACTGGCGTTCCAGGAACAGCGCGTTGAGACGGCGGCCTGCCGAGAGGCCCGCGTTGTGTTCCTCAACCGCTATGGAAAGAGCGAGATTTGACGGTCCAAAACCGATACCGAGCACGTCGTGGACGACGTCGGAACCCATGCGCGGTGACTTCACCTTGGCATCGCCTCCCTCAGGCAGGCCCATGCTAGATAAGGTAAGGCTTACCTAGCAATGGAGTCTCTGAAGGGAAGGGCTGTATGCGGGTCGTCATGCTCGGCTACCAGACCTGGGGTCACCGCACGCTGCAGGCGCTGCTCGACTCCGAGCACGAGGTCGTCCTCGTCCTCACCCATCCGAAGAGCGAACACGCCTACGAGAAGATCTGGGACGACAACGTCGCCGAACTCGCCGAGAAGCACGGCGTCCCCGTACTGCTGCGCAACCGCCCCGACGACGCCGAACTCCTCGCCGCCGTGAAGGAGTCGCGCCCGGACATCATCGTCGCCAACAACTGGCGCACCTGGCTGCCACCCGAGCTGTTCGACCTGCCGGAGCACGGCACCCTCAACATCCACGACTCGCTGCTGCCCTCGTACGCCGGCTTCTCCCCGATCATCTGGGCCCTGCTGAACGGGGAGGAGCGCGTCGGCGTGACCGCGCACCGCATGAACGCCGGACTCGACGCCGGGGACATCCTGGTGCAGCGCTCCGTGCCGGTCGGCCCCGCCGACACCGCGACCGACCTGTTCCACCGCACCGTCGGCCTCATCGCGCCGCTGGTGCGCGAGTCGCTGGACCTCATCGCCTCCGGCCGGGACGCCGGCCGGTGGATGCCGCAGGACCGCTCCCGCGCCAGCTTCTTCCACAAGCGCTCCGCCGAGGACAGCCGCATCGACTTCACCTGGCCCGCCGAGCGGCTGGAACGCCTGGTGCGGGCCCAGTCGGACCCGTACCCGAACGCCTACGCCTACCACCGCGGGCAGCGGCTGCGGATCGTCTCGGCCGCCGTCTCCGAGGGACGGTACGGCGGCACGCCCGGCCGGATCTTCATCCGGGAGGGCGACGGCGTGGTCGTCGTGGCGGGCGGCGAGGCGCACACCGGGCACGGCCGGGGGCTGCTGGTGAAGCGGGTGCGCACGGACGACGGCACCGAGTACGCGGCCACCGACTACTTCCGCACCATGGGGGGTTACCTCACCTCGCGCCCCTGAGCCGCGAGCGGCGGCCGCCGGTCAGTCGACGGCCGCCGCGACGGCGTCCACCGTGCCGGGGCGGTCGTGGTGGTGCCGCCCCAGCGGGATGACCAGCGGGGTACCGCTGACCGGGTCGGGTGCGATCCGGCAGCGCAGCCCGAACACGTCCGCCACGGTCTCCTCGGTCACCACCTCGGCGGGCGCGCCCTCGGCGACGATCCGGCCGGCCTTCATGGCGATGACGTGATCGGCGTACCGGCACGCCTGGTTGAGATCGTGCAGCACCATCACGACCGTGCGCCCCTCGCGCCGGTTCAGGTCGGTGATCAGGTCCAGCACGTCGATCTGGTGGGCGAGGTCGAGATAGGTGGTCGGCTCGTCCAGCAGCAGCACCGGTGTGCCCTGGGCCACGGCCATCGCGATCCAGGCCCGCTGCCGCTGGCCTCCGGACAGCTCGTCCACCGGCCGGTCCGCGAGAGCGGTGAGCCCGGTCGCGGCGAGCGCCCCGCGCACCGCCTCCTCGTCCGCCGCCGACCACTGCCGCCACCAGGTCTGGTGCGGCGAACGCCCCCGGCCCACCAGGTCGGACACGGTCAGCCCCTCCGGCGCCACCGGGGTCTGCGGCAGGATGCCCAGCTTGCGGGCCAGTTCCCGCGTGGGCACCTCGCGCAGGGCGACGCCGTCCAGCTCCACCACGCCCTGGCGCGGGGTCAGCAACCGGGCGAGGGCCCGCAGCAGGGTGGACTTCCCGCAGGCGTTGGCGCCGACGATGGCGGTGACGCGGCCGGTCGGCACGGTGAGGTCCAGATCCTCCACGACCGTCCGCCCGTCGTAGGCGAGCCGCAGACCGCTGGCGCTCAACTCCGGGCCAGAAACAGGCGACTTGGTCGTGCGCCGGACGCGCGGTTCGGTGGTCGACATGTGCATCAGCCTCCAGAGCCCGCGCGGTTGGCGCGGATGAGCAGCCACAGCAGGACGGGCGCGCCGAGGGCGCCGGTGACGATCCCGACCGGCAGTTCCGTGCCGGGCACCGCCTCGCGCGCGAGGAGGTCGGCGCCGAGCACGGCGAACGCGCCGGTGAGACCGGAGACGAGGGCGGGCGGCGACGAGGTGCCCGCCAGCCGCTGGGCGATCTGCGGACAGGCCAGGGCGACGAACGCCACCGGCCCCGCGGCCGCCGTACCGAAGGCGACCAGGCCCACCCCGGTCAGCAGCAGCGCCAGCCGGACCGGCTGGACGGGGGTGCCGAGCCCGGCGGCCACGTCGTCGCCGAGCTGGAGCGTGCGCATCCAGCGGCCCAGCCCCAGCGTGAGCGGCAGCAGCGCGGCCGTGGCGAGGGCGAGGGTGTCGACCTGCTCCCAGGTACGGCCGTTGAGGTTGCCGACCAGCCAGCCGACCGCCTCCTGCGCCTGGAACCGGTCGCCCCGCGCCACCAGGAAGTCGGTGGCGCTGGTGCAGATCCAGGAGACGCCGATGCCGACGAGGATGATCCGGTACCCGGTGGCCCCGCCCTTCCACGCCAGCGCGTACACCAGCAGCGCGGTCGCCAGCGCGCCCAGCAGTCCCAGCGTCGACAGGCCGAGGCCGCCGGTCCGTCCGAGGACCACCGCGGCGACCACCGCCGTGCCCGCGCCCTCGGTGAGCCCGATCATGTCGGGGCTGGCCAGCGGATTGCGGGTCATGGTCTGGAACACCGCGCCGGACACCCCGAAGGCCACCCCGACCAGCAGACCGGTCAGCGCGCGCGGCAGCCGGAGGTCCTGGACGACGGTGACCGTGCCGGGGTCGCCCGTGCCGGCGAGCGCCCGGACCACGTCGGGGAGGGGCACCGGGTAGTCCCCGAGCGTCAGGCCCCAGCAGAACAGCAGGAACGCGCCGACGGCGACGGCCACGCCGGTCAGCAGCAGCCGGGGGCGCAGCATCCCGGAGACCGGCGGCACGGCGAGCCGGAAGGGCCGGTCACGCAGGACGGGGGACGCGGTGGTCTTCGCGGGGGCGGCCATGCTCACACCTCCGCGAGCTTGCGGCGGCGGACCAGGGCGATGAAGAACGGGCCGCCGAGGAAGGCGACCAGCACACCGGCCTGGATCTCGGTGGGGCGGGCCACCGTCCGGCCCAGGATGTCGGCGGCGAGCAGCAGCGCCGGCGCGATCGCGGCCGACAGCGGCAGCAGCCAGCGGTGGTCCGGGCCGATCCCGGCGAACTGGGCCAGCAGCCGGGCGATGTGCGGCACGACCAGGCCGAGGAAGACCACCGGGCCGATGACCGCCACCGACGCTCCGGTCAGCAGCACCACGGCGGTGACGCCCTGGAGCCGGACGAGCCCGAGCCGGCGGCCCAGTGAAGCGGCCACGTCGTCGCCCAGCGCCATGCTGTTGAGGGCGGGCGCCGAGGCCAGGGCCAGCACGGCACCCACCGCCAGGAAGGGCAGGATGCGCAGCAGTTCGCCGGAGTCCTTGTCGGCCAGCGACCCAGCCGACCAGAAGCGGTACCGGTCCAGCGCGTCCTGGTCGGTGAGCACCACGGCACTGGTCAGCGAGGACAGCATCGAGGTGACGGCCACCCCGGACAGCGCCAGCTTCACCGGCGTGGCCCCGGACCGGCCGAGCCGCCCCAGGAAGAACACCAGCACACTCGCCGCGAACGCCCCGGCGAAGGCGAACCACACATAGCCGTACAGCGAGCCCACGCCGAACACCGCGACCGCCACCACGATCGCGAACGACGCGCCCGCGCTGACCCCGAGGATGCCGGGATCGGCCAGCGGGTTGCGGGTCAGGGCCTGCATGAGCGCCCCGGACATGCCGAGCGCCGCGCCCGTGGTGAGGCCGAGCAGCGTGCGCGGTACGCGCACCGACCAGACGACGTTGTCCACCAGCCGGCTCGGCGGATGCCCGAGGACCGAGCGGACGACCTGGTCGAGCGGGACGCTGAGCGCGCCGAGCGCCACCGACAGCAGGGACAGCAGCAGGAGCAGTCCGACGACCAGGGTCACCAGCGCGGTGGTGCGGAGCCTTCTTCCTTCGGTCACGTACCGGTCTCCATACCGTCGTCCGAGGTGTCGCCGGACAAGGATCTGCGGCCCATCTCCCTTACTCGAAAGCCCAGTTGGGGAGTGTGGCGGCACCCCTGAAGGCGACTTGGGTGAGCATAACCTCAGGCGCCTCGGCGCGGGCCGCCGAATCTCCAAGGGGGACTGTTGAGTTAGGCAAACCTCACCTTACTATGCGAGCGGTCGCGGCTCCGCTGAGCCGTTCCACACCTATGGGGAGGCACGGGCGCCTGTGTCGGACAACTCGCTTCGTTCTCACATACCTTCCTCGGTACCGGACCCCGCCCGGGAGGCGTACTGGCGGGGGAGGTTCGCCGCACCGGCCCCCGAGACCCCGCTGCCGCTCGACCGGCCCCACCCGAACCGCCCGGCCGCTTCGGCACCCCGCGACCGGCGCACGGCCCGACTCGTCACCGGCGCGGGGGAGGACACCCTCCTCGCCGCCTTCGTCGCCCTGCTGCACCGGTACGCGGCGGCACCTGTCACCGAGGTGACGGTCGCCCACGACGGGCTCCCGCTGCGGATCACCGTGGACGGCGGTACCCCCTTCGCCGAGCTGCGCGCACGCGTCGCCGCGGCACGGGCCGAGGCCGAGGAACACCGGCTCCCCACCGCCGCACTGCTCCGGCTGCTCGCCCCCGAACCCACCCGACGTGGCAGGGTGTTGTGCGCCACCGGGTTCGGGAGCGCCCCCTGGACCGACGGCGGCCCGCTGGACCTCGCGCTGTCCGTGGCCGACGGGACGGTGGTGGCCGACCACCGTGCCGACCTGTTCGGACCGGGCACCGCCGACCGCGCCCTCGGCCACTACCGCACCCTTCTCGGCGCCGCCGAGGCCCGCCCGGACACCGCCGTGGCCGACCTCGGACTCCTCACCGACGACGAGCGGCACCAGATCCTGACCGGCTGGAACGACACCGCGCACGACGTGCCCGCGAGCACCTGGCCGCGCATGTTCGCGGACCAGGTCGCCGCCCGCGCCGGGGAAACGGCGCTCATCCACGGGGAAGTCCGCCTCACCTACGCCGAACTCGACGCCCGGGCAGCGCGGTTGGCCCATGCCCTGGTCGCGCGGGGTGCCGGTCCCGAGCAGGTCGTCGCGCTGGCCGTACCCCGCTCGGCCGACATGATCGTGGCGCAGGTCGCCGTCCTCAAGGCGGGCGCCGCCTATCTGCCCGTCGACACCGACTACCCGGCCGACCGCATCGCCTACATGCTCGACGACGCCCGGCCGGTCTGCCTGGTCACCACCGCCGAGGTGCTGCCCGACCTGCCGCCCGGCACCGGCCCGCTCGTCCTCGACGCCCCGGACACCCTCGCCGAGCTGGCGGAACGCCCCACCCACGACCCGGCCGCGGCAGCCGGATTGACGCCCGCGCACGCCGCGTACGTCATCTACACCTCCGGCTCCACCGGCCGCCCCAAGGGTGTCGTGCTCTCGCACGCCGGTGTGGCGGGGCTCGTCGCCACCCAGCGCGAGCGGTTCGGGATCGGCCCGCACAGCCGGGTGCTCCAGTTCGCCTCGCCCAGCTTCGACGTGGCCTTCTGGGACCTGTGCCTCGGCCTGCTCTCCGGCGGCCGTCTCGTCGTCGTCCCCGCCGACCGCCGACTGCCGGGCGAGCCCCTCGCGGAGTACGCCCGCGAGCACGGCGTCACGTTCATGATCCTTCCGCCCGCCCTGCTCGCCGCGATGCCCGAGGACGTCCGGCTCCCGCCGGAGGCAACCCTGCTGGCGGGCACCGAACGCGTCTCCCCGGAACTGGTCGCCCGGTACGCGGGCAGCCGGATGATGTTCAACGCCTACGGCCCCACCGAGGCCACCACCAACTCCACGCTGGGCCGCTGCGATCCGCACACCCCGCCCGGGACCATCGTCCCCATCGGCGTCCCCGACCCCGGCACCCGCGCGTACGTCCTCGACGACCGGATGCGGCCCGTGCCCGCCGGGGTCACCGGCGAGCTGTACCTCGGCGGCGCCGGACTCGCGCGCGGATACCTCGGCCGGCCCGGACTGACCGCCGAACGCTTCGTCGCCGACCCCTTCGGCGCCCCCGGCGAACGGCTCTACCGCACCGGCGACCTCGTGCGGTGGAAGGCCGACGGACGACTGGAGTTCCACGGCCGCGCCGACAGCCAGGTCAAGATCCGCGGCTACCGGATCGAGCCCGGCGAGATCGAGTCCGTCCTGCGCTCCCACCCGGCCGTCGACCAGGCCGCGGTCGTCGTCCGAGAGGACCGGCCCGGCGAGCGCCGCCTCGCCGCCTACGTCGTCCCCGCCCTCGACGGCACCCCCGAAGGCGGCGTCGAGGACTGGAAGGACCTGCACGAACTGCTGTACTCGGCCGCGGGCGCCGACGACTTCGCGGAGAACTTCGCGGGCTGGAACAGCATGTACGACGGGCAGCCCATCCCGCTCGCCGACATGCGCGAGTGGCGCGAGGCGACCGTCGCCCGCATCCGGGAACTGCGGCCCCGGCGCGTGCTGGAGATCGGCGTCGGCAGCGGCCTGCTGCTGTCCCGGCTCGCCCCGGACTGTGAGGCGTACTGGGGCACCGACCTCTCCGAGGAGGCCGTGCGCGCGCTGACCGCCCAGGTGGCCGGGGTGCCCGAACTCGCCGACCGGGTGACTCTGTCGGCACGTCCCGCGCACGACCTCGCCGGGCTGCCGGAGGGGTACTTCGACACGGTCGTCGTCAACTCCGTCGTCCAGTACTTCCCCGGCGGCGACTACCTCACCGGAGTGCTCCGCGACGCCGCCGCCCTGCTCGCCCCCGGCGGCTCCCTGTTCGTGGGCGACGTGCGCAACCTGCGGCTGCTGCGCACCCTGAGCGCCGCCGTCGAGGGGCGGCGGGCCGGGGGCGACGACAAGGAGGCGCTGAGGGCCGCCGTCGACCGGGCCGTCGCCTGGGAGGGCGAACTCCTCGTCGACCCGGACTACTTTGCCTCCCTCGACGGCTTCACCGCCGACATCCGCGTCAAGCGCGGCACCCGCCACAACGAACTCACCCGCTACCGCTACGACGTGGTCCTGCGGCCGGGCACGCCCCCGGCGCACGACGAACCGCCCGCGACGCCCTGGCAGGCCCTCGGTTCAGCCGAGGCCCTCTCCGAAGCCCTCTCCGGCCTGCTCGCCGCCACCGACCGCCCCCTGCGCGTCACCGGCATCCCCAACTCCCGGCTCGCCGAAGACCTCGGCGCCCTCGCCGCCCTGGACGACAGCAGCAGGACCGCCACCGGCCCCCACGACATCGACCCCGAGACCCTGCACGGGATCGCCGCCCGGCACGGCCACCGCGCCGACCTCACCTGGGACGGCGACGCCGAGGACGGCGCACTGGACGCCCTGTTCACCCCCGAGGGCACCCCGCCCGCCCCGGCCCCGTACCGCCCCGGCACCGGCCGGCCCCTGACCAACCGCCCGGCGCCCTTCCGCAACGTCACCGCGCTCATGGCGGACCTGCGCGCCCACGCCGCGGGGGCCCTGCCCGACTACATGGTCCCCGCCGCCTTCGTCCCGCTGGACCGGCTGCCGGTCACCCCCAGCGGCAAGCTCGACGCCGCCGCGCTGCCCGTCCCCGACCGCACCCCCGTCGCCGGGGGACGCCCGCCCGCCACCGCCCGCGAACGGCTGCTGTGCGAGCTGTACGCCCGCGCGCTCGGTGTGCCCAGGGTCGGCGCCGACGACGACTTCTTCGTGCTCGGCGGCGACAGCATCGTGGCCGTCCGACTCCTCGTCCTCGCCCGCCGCGCCGGACTGGAACTGACCCCGCGCGACGTGTTCCGGCACCGCACGGCCGCCGCGCTGGCCACCGTGGCCCGCACCGGCACCACCGGGACGGACGGCGAGACGGTGCCCTGGGCGGTCCCGGCGCCCGAGGAGATCGCGGCCGACC
Organism: Streptomyces sp. NPDC046860; assembly: GCF_040645115.1. Taxonomy (NCBI): domain Bacteria; kingdom Bacillati; phylum Actinomycetota; class Actinomycetes; order Kitasatosporales; family Streptomycetaceae; genus Streptomyces; species Streptomyces sp. NPDC046860. Next base: position 72,620 of record NZ_JBEYXQ010000011.1, read on the forward strand.
TCACCGTGGACGAGGTCCTCCCGCTCGGCCCGCTCCAGGAGGGCTTCTTCTTCCACGCCCTGGTCGACGGCGCCGAACACGACGCCTACGTGGTGCAGCAGACGATCGAGCTGACCGGCCCGGTCGACGCCGCCCTCCTGCGCACCGCCGCCCAGCGGCTCCTGGACCGGCACGCCCCGCTGCGCGCCTGCTTCCGGCAGACCCCCGACGGGCGTCCCCTCCAGATCATCGCCTCCGGGCTCGCCCTGCCCTGGCACGAGACCGACCTGACCGCCGAGAGAGACCCCGCCGCCCGGCACGCCCGCGCCGACGCCGTCGCCGCCGCGGAGCGGGTGCGGCGCTTCGACCTGGCGCGGCCGCCCCTGGTGAGCTGCGCGCTGATCCGGCTCACGGACGAGAGCAGCCGACTTGTCCTGACGTTCCATCACATCGTGGCCGACGGCTGGTCCCTGCCCGTCCTCCACCGCGAACTGCTCGCCCTGTACGGCGAGAATCCCGAGCCGCTGCCCCAGGTCACCCCCTACCGCGCCTACCTCCGCCGGATCGCGGGCGCCGACCGCGAAGCCGACCGGGCGGCGTGGGCCGACGCGCTCGCCGGGATCGAGGAGCCCACCCTGCTGGTGCGCGCCCCGGCCACTTCCGGGGCCGTCGAACCGGCCCAGGTGAGACTGGAGTTGTCCGAGCGCACCACCGCCCGGCTCACCGCCCGCGCCCGGGAGCGCGGAGTCACCCCGGGCACCCTCGTCCAGGGGGCCTGGGGGCTGCTGCTCGGAAGGCTGACAGACCGTCAGGATGTCGTGTTCGGCACCACGGTCTCCGGCCGGGACGCCGCCGTGGACGGCATCGAGTCGATGATCGGCCTCTTCATCAACACCGTGCCGACCCGCCTGCGCTGGGCCCCCGCCGACACCCTGGGCGAGGTGCTGGACCGGCTCCAGGACGAGCAGAGCGCCCTCCTCGGCCACCAGCACCTCGGCCTCGCCGACATCCACCGCGCGGCCGGCCACGCGGACGGCGGCGAACTCTTCGACACCCTCGTGGTGTTCGAGAACTACCCCGGCGGCGAGGGGACATCGGGGATCACCGATGCGGCCGCGACGATCGCGGTGACCGGACACGCCTTCCACGACACCGTGCACTATCCGCTGGCCCTCGTGGTCAAGCCCGGCCGACGCCTCGACCTCCGCCTCAAGCACCACACCGGGCGCCTCGGCGCCGACGCCGTGCGCGCCCTCGCCGACCGGCTCGCCCTGCTCCTGCACGCCCTCGCCGAGGACCCCGGCACCCGCGTCGCCGACGTCGCCCTGCTGACCCCGCGCGAGCTGGCCCACGCCCACCCGGCGGGGGAGGCGCGCCCCGTCCCGGAGACCACGCTCGCCGCCGCCGTGGCCGCGCAGACCGCCCGTACCCCGGACGCCACCGCCGTCGTGGCCGAGGGCACCACGCTGACCTACGCCGAACTCGACGCCAGAGCCGAACGGTTGGCGGTCCGGCTGCGGGCACGGGGCATCGGCCGGGAGCGGTTCGTCGCCGTCGCCGTACCCCGGTCGGCCGAGCTGATGGTGGCGCTGCTGGCCGTCCTCAAGACGGGGGCCGCCTATGTGCCGCTCGACCTGGACCACCCCGCCGACCGGCTGGCGTACACCCTGGCCGACTCGGGCGCGACCACCGTCCTCACCACGGTCGCGGACGCCGGCCGGCTGCCCGCGGCCGACGGGCTCGACGTGCTCACCGTGGACGGCGGTGCCGAGGAGCCGCCGCCGGATCTCCCGGCAGGGGACCCCGCCCGGCCCGACGACCCCGCCTACCTGATCCACACCTCCGGCTCCACCGGCCGTCCCAAGGGTGTCGTCGTCACCCACCGCGCCATCGTCAACCGGCTGGCGTGGATGCAGGGCGAGTACGGGCTCACCGCCGACGACCGGGTGCTGCAGAAGACCCCGGCCGGGTTCGACGTGTCGGTGTGGGAGTTCTTCTGGGCACTGTGCGAGGGCGCCGCCGTCGTCCTCGCCGCACCGCACGGCCACCGCGACCCGGCCTACCTGGCCCGCCTGGTCGCGGCCGAAGGCGTCACGACCCTGCACTTCGTGCCCTCCATGCTGGAGGCGTTCCTCGCCTCCGAGGAGGTCACCGCCGACCCCGGCTGGGCAGCGGGGCTGCGCCGCGTGTTCAGCAGCGGCGAGGCACTGCCCACGGCCGCCGCCCGCCGCTGGCGCGAGCTGACCGGGGTCCCGCTGCACAATCTGTACGGCCCCACCGAGGCCGCCGTCGACGTCACCCACCACGCCGTCGACGACGCCCCCGGCACCGTCGTGCCCCTCGGCCGGCCCGTGTGGAACACCGGCCTGCGCGTCCTGGACTCCTGCCTGCGCCCCGTACCCGACGGCGTACCCGGCGAGCTGTACCTGACCGGCGTCCAGCTGGCCCGCGGCTACCACCGGCGCCCCGCGCCGACCGCCGACCGCTTCGTCGCCGACCCCTTCGGCCCGCCCGGCACCCGCATGTACCGCACCGGCGACCTGGTGAGCCGCCGCCCCGACGGCACCCTCGACTACCTCGGCCGCACCGACCGGCAGGTCAAGCTGCGCGGCAACCGCGTCGAACCCGGCGAGATCGAGGCCGCCCTGAACCGGCACCCGGCCGTCGCCCGGAGCGCGGTCGTCGTCCGCGACCACCGCCTCGTCGCCTACGCCGTCCCCGCGCCCGGCGCCACCCCTGACCCCGCCGGGCTGCGCGCCGCCCTCGCGGAGGCGCTCCCCGCACCGCTGGTCCCGGAGGCGTACGTCGTCCTCGACGACCTCCCGCTCACCCCCAGCGGCAAGCTCGACCAGGCCGCGCTGCCCGCCCCCGAGGCCGAACGCGCCCTGCGCCGCGAGCCCTCCGGACCGGTGGAGCGCACGCTGACGGAGATCTTCGCGGCCGTCCTCGGCATCCCCGACGTCGGCCCGGACGACGACTTTTTCCGGCTCGGCGGCGACAGCATCAGATCCATCGGCGTCGCCGCCCGCGCCCGCGCGGCCGGGCTGGAGGTCAGCCCGCGCGACGTCTTCACCCACCGCACCCCCGCCGCCCTGGCCCCGGTGACCCGCGACGCGAGCGTCACCCCCTCCGGCGCGCCCCCCGCCTTCACCCTCACCGACACCGAACACGCCCGCGTCCGCGCGGTGGCCGCCCCCGCCGAGGTCGCCGACGTGTGGCCGCTGGCCCCGCTCCAGGAGGGCCTGTTCTTCCACTCGGCGTACGACGCGGGCGCCCTCGACGTCTACACCGTCCACGAGACCTTCGACTTCGCCACCCCGCTCGACACCGGCCGCCTGCGCGCCGCCGTACGCACCCTCCTCGACCGCAACCCCGGCCTGCGCGCCGGCTTCACCAGCGACGGCCTAGACCGGCCGGTGCAGTTCATCGTCGCCGACCCGGAGATCCCGCTGGAGGAGGTCGACCTCTCCCGGCTCACGGCCACCGAACAGGGCTCCCGCATCGCGGAGTTGACCGAGGCGGAGCGGGCCCGCACGTTCGACCTGTCCCGGCCGCCGCTGTTCCGCATGCTCCTGCTGCGGCTGGGCGACGGGCGCGGCGACCGGCTCGTCATCGGCCGCCACCTGATCCTCTGGGACGGCTGGTCCGCCTGGCTCCTCCTGGACGAGCTGTTCGGGCTCTACGAGACCGCGGGCGACCCCGGCGCGCTCGCCCCGCCCGGCAGTTACCGCGACTACCTCACCTGGCTCGCCGCCCAGGACGACACCGAGGCCACCGCTGCCTGGCGCACCGCGCTCGCCGGACTCGACGAGCCCACCCTCCTCGCCCCGGCCGCCCCCGACGGCCTCGCCCCCGTCGTCCCCGACCAGCTCGACACCCGGCTCAGCGCCGAACTGGGCGAGCGGCTGCGGGAGACCGGACGCGCCCACGGCCTCACCCTGAACACCCTCCTCAACGTGGCCTGGGGACTCACCCTCGCCACCGCGACCGGCCGCGCCGACGTCGTCTTCGGCACCACCGTCGCCGGACGGCCCAGCGAGGTCCCGCACGTCGGCGACATCATCGGCCTCTTCCTCAACACCGTCCCCACCCGCATCGTCCTCGACCCCGCCGAGCCGGTCCTCGCCCTGCTCCACCGCGTCCAGGACGAACGCCTCGACCTCATGCCCCACGAACACCTCGGCCTCGGCGTGCTCCAGGCCGAGACCGGGCACCGCAAGCTGTTCGACACGCTGTTCGTGCTGCGCGACAACGACACCGAGGAACGCCTCGACGCCCTCCGCACCCGGCACGGCGCCACCGCCGTCGCCAACGTGGACGCCACCCACTACCCGGCCAACCTCGTCGTCACCCCCGGCCGCCGCATCACCGTCACCCTCACCCACCGGCCCGACCTCGTCCCCGCCGACCGGGCCCGCGCCCTGCTCGACCGGTTCACCCTGCTCCTGGACCGGCTCACCACCGACCTCGACGCCCCGGTCGGCTCCCTCGACCCGCTGCTGCCCGCCGAGCACACCGCCCTGCGCCGCGCACAGGAGGCGAGCCAGGTCCCCGAGCCCGGGGACACCATCGCCGACCTCCTCGCCGCCCAGGCCGCCCGCACCCCCGACGCCCGCGCCCTGGTGTGCGGCGAGCGGACGCTGACGTTCGTCCAACTCGACGCCGCCGTCAACCAGATGGCCCGGCTGCTGATCGAGCGCGGCGCGGGCCCGGAGAGGATCGTCGCCCTCGGCCTGCCCCGCTCCCTGGACACGGTCGTCGCCCTCTTCGCCGTGCTGCGCACCGGCGCCGCCTACCTCCCCCTGGAGCTCGACCACCCCGCCGACCGGCTGTCCGGGATGCTTGCCGACGCCCGCCCGCTGCTCCTGCTCACCACCCGAGCCGTCTCCGCCACCCTCGACGCCGACACACCCCGAGTGCTGCTCGACGACCCCGGCACGCGCGCCGACCTGGCCGCCCGCCCCGACACCCCCGTACGGCGCCGCTTCGGCCTCGGACATCCCGCGTACGTCATCTACACCTCCGGCTCCACCGGCCGCCCCAAGGGTGTCGTCACGCCCTACCGGGGCCTGACCAACATGCAGCTCAACCACCAGAAGGAGATCTTCGACCCGGCCGTCGCCTCGGCGGGCGGACGGCGGCTGCGTATCGCGCACACCGTGTCCTTCGCCTTCGACATGTCCTGGGAAGAGCTGCTCTGGCTGGTCGAGGGCCACGAAGTGCACGTCTGCGACGAGGAGTTGCGCCGCGACGCCGAGGCCCTGGTCGCCTACTGCGAACGGCACCGGGTCGACGTCGTCAACGTCACCCCCACCTACGCCCGCCTCCTGATCGAACAGGGACTCCTCGAAGGCCACGTGCCCCCACTGGTGCTGCTCGGCGGCGAGGCCGTCCCCGAGACGGTGTGGACGGCCCTGCGGGACACCGGCGGGACGTACGGCTACAACCTGTACGGGCCCACCGAGTACACCATCAACACCCTCGGCGGCGGCACCCTCGACAGTGCCACGCCGACCGTGGGCCGCCCCATCCGGGGCACCCGCGCCCACATCCTCGACACCTGGCTGCGCCCCGTGCCCGACGGCGTCCCCGGCGAGCTGTACATCGCCGGGATCGGCCTGGCCCGCGGCTATCTCGACCGGCCCGCGCTGAGCGCCGAACGCTTCGTCGCCGACCCCTTCGGCGCGCCCGGCGAGCGCATGTACCGCACCGGCGACCTCGTGCGCCGTAACCCCGACGGCAACCTCGACTTCCTCGGCCGCACCGACGACCAGGTCAAGATCCGCGGCCACCGCGTCGAACCCGGCGAGATCGAGGCCGCCCTCAGCCGCCACCCCCGCGTCGCCCAGGCGGCCGTCGTTGTCCGCGACGAACGCCTCGTCGGCTACGTCGTGCCCGCCCCCGAAGGCAGCGCCGACCGCACCGCCGCCGAGGCCGCGCAGGTGGGGGAGTGGCAGGAGATCTACTCCGACGAGTACGAGGAGATCGGCACCGCCGTCTTCACCGAGGAGTACGCCGGCTGGGACAGCTCCTACGACGGCCGGCCCATCCCCTTCGAGGAGATGCGTGAGTGGCGCGAGGCCACCCTCGCCCGCATCCGCTCGCTCCACCCGCGCCGCGTCCTGGAGATCGGCGTCGGCTCCGGCCTGCTCCTCTCCCGGCTCGCCCCGGAGGCCGAGGCGTACTGGGCGACCGACTTCGCCGCCCCCGTCATCCGCAAGATCGGCCAGGAGCTGCGGCGGGACCCTGAGTTGGCGGCGAAGGTCGAACTCCGCTGCCAGCCCGCCGAGGACCTGACCGGGCTGCCGGCCGGCTACTTCGACACCGTCGTCATCAACTCCGTCGTCCAGTACTTCCCCAGCGTCGAGCACCTATCCACCGTCCTGCGCGGCGCCCTGGACCTGCTCGCGCCCGGCGGCGCCCTCTTCGTCGGCGACGTACGCAACCTGCGGCACGCCCGTGTCCTCCACACCGAGATCCAGCGCGCCCGGGGCACCGCCGACGCCGACCTGGAACGCGCGGTGGAGCGCGGGCTGCGGCTGGAGAAGGAACTCCTCGTCGACCCCGACTACTTCACCACCCTCGGGGTCGGCGTCGACCTGCGCACCAAGCGCGGCCGCCACCACAACGAACTCACCCGGCACCGCTACGACGTCGTCCTCCACACCGGTCGCCCCGACGTGGACCTCGCGGACCTGCCGACCGTCGGCTGGAACACCGCCCACGCCGTCGGCGGCCTCGTGCGCGGCGACCGCAGGACCGAGGACATCGGCGAGCTGGTCGCCGGCATCCTGGCGACCACCGGGCGCTTCGGCGACCGCCCGCGCGGCACCCGTCCCGAGGGCCTGCGCGTGACCGGCGTCCCCGACGGGCGGACCGTCGAGGGCGGTGTCGATCCCGAGGAACTGCGGCTGCTCGCCGAGGAGTCCGGGCAGCGGCTGCTGACCACCTGGTCGGCGGCCACCGGCACCTACGACGCTGTGTTCCTCACCGCCGAACCCCGCCTCACCGGCGGCCTGTTCCGCCCCGGCGGCGGCACCCCGCCCTACGCCAACGATCCCACCGCCGCCCGCGAGAGAAGCGCCCTGGTGCGCGCACTGCGCGAGGAACTGGGCCGCGAACTGCCCGACTACATGGTCCCGGCAGCCTTCGTCACCGTCGCCACCCTGCCGATGAACGCCAACGGCAAGCTCGACGTGCGCGCCCTGCCCGACGCCGAACCCACCGTCGCCCTCGGCGGCGGACGCGGGCCGCGCACCCGGCGCGAGGAAGTCCTGTGCCGCCTCTTCGCCGAGGTGCTCGGGCTGCCCGAGGCCGGGGCGGAGGACAACTTCTTCGACCTCGGCGGCCACTCACTGCTCGCCACCCGGCTGATCAGCCGCGCCCGCACCGAACTGAGCACCGAACTCGCCATCCGCGACCTGTTCGAGGCGCCCACCCCGGCCCTGCTCGCGATCCGCGCCGACAACGGCAAACCCGCCCGCCCCCGGCTCACCCCGGCCGCGGAGCGCCCCGAACGCGTCCCGCTCTCGGCCGCCCAGCGCCGGCTGTGGCTGGTCGACCGCCTCTCCGGACCGGCCGGGGCAGTGGCGTACAACTTCCCGCTCGTCCTGCGGCTGCGCGGCCCGCTGGACCTGCCCGCGCTGCGCGCGGCCCTCGGCGACGTCGCCGCCCGGCACGAGTCGCTGCGCACCCTCGTCGGCGAACACCAGGGCGAGCCGTACCAGCGCGTCCTCCCGGCCGAGGAGGCCGAGGTGCCGTGCGCGGTGGCCGACGCCACGGAGGACGGGCTGCCCGCGCTGATCGAGGCCGCCCAGCGCCGCCCGTTCGACCTGGCCGGCGAACTCCCCCTGCGCGCCCAAGTGTTCCGCCTCGGTCCCGAGGACCATGTCGTCGCGCTCGTGCTGCACCACATCACCACCGACGAGTGGTCCGACCGCCCCTTCCTGGCCGACCTGGACACCGCGTACGCGGCCCGCGCGGCCGGGGACACCCCGCACCGGGCGCCGCTGCCCGTCCAGTACGCCGACCACACCCTCTGGCAGGAACAGCTCCTCGGGCAGCTCGGGGAACAACAACTGGACTACTGGACGCGGACATTGAGCGGGCTGCCCGAGGAACTCCCGCTGCCGCTGGACCGAGCGCGTCCCGCCGGGCCCACCGGGCGCGGAGCGATCGTGCGCCGGACCGTGCCCGAGCGGACCGGGCGGGCGCTGCGCGAGCTGTCCGCCGCCACCGGGACCAGCATGTTCATGCTGCTCCAGGCCGCCACCGCGGCTCTGCTGCACCGGCTCGGCGCGGGCGACGACATCCCGCTCGGCGCCCCCGTCGCGGGCCGCACCGACAGCGCGCTGGACGACCTGGTCGGCTTCTTCGTCAACACCCTCGTCCTGCGCGCCGACCTCACCGGCGACCCCACCTTCACCGAACTCCTCGGCCGCGTCAGGGAATCGTCGCTCGCGGCCTTCGAGCACCAGGACATGCCCTTCGACCGGATCGTGGAAGCGCTCAACCCGCCGCGCGTGGCCGGACGCAACCTGCTCTTCCAGGTCATGGTGGGCTACCACCACCGCCCCGACGGCGACCCCGCCACCCTGCTCGGCCTGTCCGCCGAGTGGTACGACATGGACACCGGCGCCGCCAAGTTCGACCTGCACTTCACCTTCGTCGACGAAGCCGACGGCATCACCCTGCTGCTGGAGTACGCGACCGACCTGTTCGACCCCGCCACCGTCGGGCACCTCGCGGAACGGATGCTGCGCCTGCTGGAACAGGCGGCCACGGAACCATCGAGGCCCGTTCGGGACCTGGAACTCCTCGACGACGCCGAGCGGACGCGCGTCCTCACCGGCTGGAACGACACGGCCCTCCCGGTTCCCGGCACCACCCTGCCGGAGCTGTTCCGTGCCCAGGCCGCCCGCACCCCCGACGCCACCGCGCTCGTCTTCGAGGGCGAGCGGCTGACGTACGGCGAGCTGGACGCCCGCGTGGAGCACACGGCCCGCGTGCTCGCCGGTCAGGGCGCGGGGCCCGGCAAGACCGTCGCCGTCGCCCTGCCACGCTCGGTGGACCTCGTCGTCGCGCTGCTCGCCACGCACCGCGCCGGAGCCGCCTTCCTCCCCCTGGACCCCGACCACCCGGCGGACCGCCTCGCCCTCATGGTCGAGGACGCCCGCCCGGTGTCCGTGATCCGCGGCGCCCTGCCGACGGGGGCCGAGGCCGACGTGCCCACCGCGTACGACCCGCGGAACCCGGCCTATGTCATCTACACCTCCGGTTCCACGGGCCGTCCCAAGGGGGTGGTGGTTCCGCAGGCGGGGATCGTGAACCGGCTGCTGTGGATGCAGGACGCGTACGGGCTGACCGCCGAGGACCGGGTGCTGCAGAAGACGCCGTCGAGCTTCGACGTGTCGGTGTGGGAGTTCTTCTGGCCGCTCGTGACCGGCGCCACCCTGGTCGTCGCCCGTCCCGATGGGCACCGCGACCCCGCCTACCTCGCCCGGCTGATCCGCGAACAGGGCGTCACCACCGTCCACTTCGTGCCGTCCATGCTGCGGCTGTTCCTGGAGGAACCGTCCGCCGCCGCGTGCACCGGGCTGCGCCGGGTGATGTGCAGCGGCGAGGCCCTGCCCGTCCCGCTCACCCGCCGCTTCCACGAGACGCTGAACGCCGCGCTGTACAACCTCTACGGCCCCACCGAGGCGTCCGTCGACGTCACGGCGGCCGAGATCGGCCCCGGCGCGACCGCCGTCCCGATCGGACGCCCGGTGTGGAACACCCGCGCCTACGTCCTCGACGCCGGACTGCGACCCGTCCCGCCCGGCGTGGCGGGGGAACTGTACCTGGCGGGAGTCCAGTTGGCGCACGGCTACCTGGACCGGCCGGCGCTCACCGCCGAGCGGTTCACCGCGGACCCCTTCGGCGAGGCCGGCACCCGGATGTACCGCACCGGAGACCTGGCCCGCTGGACGGCGGACGGCGCGCTGGAATACCGGGGCCGCACCGACGACCAGGTCAAGGTGCGTGGCTTCCGGGTCGAGCCCGGCGAGATCGAGGCCGTCCTCACCGGCCACCCGTCCGTCACCGGGTCGGCGGTCGTGGTCCGGGACCAGGCGCTCGTCGCCTACGTGGTCCCGTCGGCCGGGACACCGGACCCGGCCGTGCTGCGCGCCCACGCCTCGGCCACCCTCCCGGCCCACATGGTCCCGGCCGTGTACGTCACGCTCGACGCGCTGCCCCTCACCCCCAGCGGCAAGCTCGACCGCCGCGCCCTGCCCGACCCCGACCTCACCACCGGGATCACCGGCACCGCGCCGCGCACCCCGCGCGAGGAGATCCTCTGCGCCCTCTTCGCCGACGTGCTGGGCCTGGACCGGGTCGGGGTCCACGACGACCTCTTCGCCCTCGGCGGCCACTCGCTGGCCGCGATGCGCCTGGTCAGCCGGGTCCGCGCCGTCCTCGGCGCCGAGGTCCCGCTGCGCACGGTCTTCGACGCCCCGACCCCGGCCCGGCTCGCCGCCCGCCTCGACACGGCCCGTACCGCGGACCGGCCCGCCCTCCGTGGCGGACGCCCGCACCCGGAACGGCTGCCGCTGTCCCCGGCCCAGCGGCGGCTCTGGCTGCTGCACCAGGTCGACGGCCCCGACCCCGCCTACAACATCCCGGCCCTGTGGCGGCTCACCGGCACCCTCGACCGGGACGCCCTCCAGGCCGCCCTGAACGACGTGGCCGCACGGCACGCCCCGCTGCGCACCCTGTTCCCGGCCGAGGACGGCGTGCCGTACCAGCGCGTCCTGCGACCGGACGAGGTCCACGTCCCGCTGCTCGTCGGCGGCGACCCGGCCGCCGAGGCCGCCCACCCCTTCGACCTGGCGGCCGAACTCCCACTGCGAGCAGTGCTGTTCGAGCAAGGGCAGGAGGAACACCTGCTGCTCCTCCTGCTCCACCACATCGCCACCGATGAGTGGTCCGAGCGCCCGCTGCTCACCGACCTCGGCACCGCCTACGCGGCCCGGACCGAGGGCGGCGCGCCCGACTGGGCCCCGCTGCCGACGAGTTACGCCGACTACACCCTGTGGCAGCACGAGCTGACAGCGGCCGCCGAGACCGGCCTGCTGGCCCACTGGACGGAGGCGCTCGCCGGAATCCCGGCCGAGCTGAACCTGCCCGCCGACCGCCCCCGCCCGGCCGAGTCCGGCGGCCGGGGCGGCACCGTCGGCTTCACCGTGCCGCCCCGGCTGGAGCACGCCCTGCGCGCCCTCGCCCGCGACCACGGCGTCAGCGTGTTCATGGTGGCCCAGGCCGCCGTGGCCGCACTGCTGCACCGGCTCGGCGCGGGCGACGACATCCCGCTCGGCACCCCGGTGTCCGGCCGCGCCGACGAGTCACTGGAGGACCTGGTCGGGTTCTTCGTCAACTCCCTGGTCCTGCGCACCGACCTGTCCGGTGACCCGACCTTCGCCGGACTGCTCGCCCGCGTGCGGGAGACCGGCCTCGCCGCCTACGAACACCAGGACCTGCCCTTCGAACGGCTGGTGGAGGCGTTGAACCCCGAACGCTCCCTGGCCCGGCACCCGTTGTTCCAGGTGATGGTCGTCCACCTCACCGGCCGGACCGAGGCGCCCCGCATGCCCGGCCTCACCGTCCGGCGCGAATCCGTCGGCCAGGACAGCGCCAAGTTCGACCTCAGCTTCGACTTCGTCGAGCAGGGCGAGGGCGAGGGAATCCAGGGCTGGATCGAGTACAGCGCCGACCTGTTCGACGAACCGACCGCCCTCCTGCTCGCCCGCCGGCTGGAGTCCGTCCTCGAACAGGCCGCCGCCGACCCGGACCGCCGCGTCGGCACGCTCGACGTCCTGCGCGACGACGAACGCGCACGGGTCCTCACCGGCTGGAACGACACCGGCCGGCCGCTCCCCGAGGCCACCCTGCCCGAGCTGTTCCGCGCTCAGTCAGCCCGTACCCCCGACGCCACCGCCCTCGTCTTCGGGGAAACCACCCTCACCTATGCCGAACTCGACCGGCGGGTGGACCGGGCCGCCCGCACCCTGGCCGCGCACGGCGCCGGGGCCGAGACCACCGTGGCCGTCGCGCTGCCGCGCTCCGTGGCCCTGGTCGTCACCCTGCTCGCCGTCCACCGCGCGGGCGCCGCCTACCTGCCGCTCGACCCCGCCGACCCCGCCGACCGGCTCGCCCGCATGCTGGCCGACGCCGCCCCGGCCTGCCTCGTCACCACCGAGGACACCGGCCTCCCCGACACCGGAACACCCCGGCTGCACGTGGACGCCGACGGCACGCCCGACCACCCGGCCGACGCCCCGCTGCCCACCGCGTACGACCCGCGGAACCCCGCGTACGTCATCTACACCTCCGGTTCCACGGGCCGTCCCAAGGGGGTGGTGGTTCCGCAGGCGGGGATCGTGAACCGGCTGCTGTGGATGCAGGACGCGTACGGGCTGACCGCCGAGGACCGGGTGCTGCAGAAGACGCCGTCGAGCTTCGACGTGTCGGTGTGGGAGTTCTTCTGGCCGCTCGTGACCGGCGCCACCCTGGTCGTCGCCCGTCCCGATGGGCACCGCGACCCCGCCTACCTCGCCCGGCTGATCCGCGAACAGGGCGTCACCACCGTCCACTTCGTGCCGTCCATGCTGCGGCTGTTCCTGGAGGAACCGTCCGCCGCCGCGTGCACCGGAGTGCGCCAGGTGATGTCCAGCGGCGAGGCCCTGCCCGCCCCGCTCGCCGCCCGGTTCCACCGCGTGCTCCCCGGCAGCCGCCTGCACAACCTGTACGGGCCCACCGAGGCGTCCGTCGACGTCACCGCCCACGAGGTCCCGGCCGAGCCGGCCACCGTGCCCATCGGCCGCCCGGTGTGGAACACCCGCGCCTACGTCCTGGACGCCGGGCTCAACCCCGTGCCCCCCGGCGTGGCCGGGGAACTGTACCTGGCAGGGGCCCAGTTGGCGCGCGGCTACCTCGGCCGGCCGGACCTGACCGCCGAGCGGTTCACGGCCGACCCCCATGCCGCCGAGCCCGGCGCCCGGATGTACCGCACCGGCGACCTCGCCCGCTGGACCCCGGCCGGTGAGCTGGAGCACCTCGGCCGGGTCGACGACCAGGTGAAGCTGCGCGGCTTCCGGGTCGAGCCCGGCGAGATCGAGGCCGTGCTCACCGCACACCCGGACGTCGCCCAGGCCGTCGTCGTCCTGCGCGAGGAGCGGCTCGTCGCCTACGTCGTCCCGGCCGGGGGCGCCCGCCCCGAGCCCGCCGGGCTGCGCGCGCACACCGCCGCGGCGCTGCCCGGTCACATGGTCCCGGCCGCCGTCGTCCCGCTCGACCGGCTCCCGCTCACCCCCAGCGGCAAGCTCGACCGCCGCGCCCTGCCCGCGCCGGACTTCGCCGCCGAGGTCACCGGCACCCGGCCGCGCACCGGACGGGAGGAGACGCTGTGCGCCCTCGTCGCGGAGGTCCTCGGTCTCGACCGCGTGGGCGTCGAGGACGACTTCTTCGCCCTCGGCGGGGACAGCATCGTCGCCATGCGGCTCGTCGCCCGGGCCCGCGCCGCCGGGCTGGCGTTCAGCCCGCGCGACGTGTTCCGGCACAAGACGGCCGCCCGGCTCGCCGCGGTCGCCACCGAGGCCGCCGGACAACGGCCGCAGGACACCCCGCTGCTGCCCGGCCTCACCGACACCGAGCGCGCCGAACTCGCCGCCCTGCCGACCGGCACCGAGGTCCTCCCCGTCTCCCCGCTCCAGGCCGGCCTGCTCTTCCACGCCGCCCTCGACTCCGGCGACGACGGGCCGGACGTGTACACCGTCCAGGTCACCTACGACCTCGACGGCCCCCTCGACGCCGCCCGGCTGCGCGCCGCCGCGCAGGGCGTGCTCGACGCCCACGAGAACCTCCGCAGCGGCTTCCGGTACCTGTCCTCCGGCCGCCCCGTCGCCGTCGTCCCGCGTACCGCCGTACTGCCCTGGCGGCAGCTCGACCTCACCGACGCGCCCGACGGCGAATGGGAGCGGCTCCTCGGGCAGGAGCGGCGCGGGTTCGACCCCGGACAGCCGCCGCTGCTGCGGATACTGCTGGCCCGGACCGGTCCCGGGCGGCACCGGCTCGTGCTGTCCCACCAGCACCTGCTGCTGGACGGCTGGTCGCTGCCGCTGCTCGCCGCCGAACTGTGGGCACGCCACGAGGGCCGCACCCCGGCCCCGCCCGCCCCCTACCGGGAGCACCTGCGGCTGCTGGCCGCCCAGTACCCGGCGGCCTCCGCCGCCGCGTGGGCCGACGCCCTCGCCGGGCTCGCCGAACCCACCCGGCTGGCACCCGCCGACCCCGACCGGACCGCTCTCGTCCCGCACACGCACACCGTCGAGCTGGACGCCGACCGCACGGCCGAGCTGGAGGCGTTCGCCCGGAGCCGGGGCGTCACCCTCAACACCCTCGTGCAGGCCGCCTGGGGCGTCCTGCTGGGCCGGCTCACCGGCCGTGACGACGTGGTGTTCGGAGCCACCGTCGCCGGACGCTCCCCCGAACTCGCCGGGTCCGAGACGATGATCGGCCTCTTCATCAACACCGTGCCCGTACGGGTCCGGCTCCGGGCCGGGGAGAGCACGGCCGCCCTGCTGGAGCGGCTCCAGGACGAGCAGTCCCGGCTCATCCGCCACCAGCACCTCGGCCTCGCCGACATCCAGCGGGCCACCGGACTCGGTGAACTCTTCGACACCCTGGTCGTGTTCGAGTCGTACCCCGTGGCCGACGACACCCCGGACGGCGCGGCGCTCCGCGCGACCGTCCGCGACCACCGGGACTCCACCCACTACCCGTTCGCCTGGGCGATCGAGCCCGCCGAACGGCTGCGCCTGACCGCCGAGTTCCGCCCCGACCTCTTCGACGCGGCCACCGTGCGCCGCGTCACCGACGCCCTGGCCCGCGTCCTCACCGGCATGGCGGCCGCCCCGGACGGCCCCGTCGGCAGGCTCGACCTCCTCGGGCCACGCGACCGGCACACCGTGCTGGAGCGGTGGAACGACAACGCCCTGCCCGCCGCCGAACGCCTCGGCACGGTCCCGGAGCTGTTCGCCGCCCAGGTCGCCGCCGACCCGGACGCGGTCGCCGTCACCGACGGCCGCACCACCTGGACCTTCGCCGAACTCGACGCCCGTACCACCACGTTGGCGCGCGTCCTCGCCGGACACGGCGCCGGACCCGAGCGCGTCGTCGCCCTCGCCCTGCCCCGCACCGCCGAGCACATCGCCGCCATCCTGGCCGTACTGAAGTCGGGCGCCGCCTACCTGCCCCTCGACCCGGACCTGCCCGAGGCCCGGCTGACCGGCATGCTGGCCGACACGCGCCCGGTCCTCGTCCTCACCACCGAGGACACCGCCCTGCCCGCCACCGACATCCCTGTCCTGCTCCTGGACACCCCGGCGGACGGCCTCCCGCAGGCCGAGCCCACCGCCCCCGCCCCCGACCATCCCGCCTACGTCATCCACACCTCCGGCTCCACCGGCCGCCCCAAGGGCGTCGTCGTCACCCAGCGCGGTCTCGCCAACCTCTTCCACAGCCACCGCCACGACCTGCACGCGGCAGCCCGCCGCGGCACCGGACGCGACCGGCTGCGTGTCGGCCACGCCTGGTCGTTCTCCTTCGACGCCTCCTGGCAGCCGCAGCTCTGGCTCCTGGACGGCCACGCCCTGCACATCGCCGACGACGAGACCCGCCGCGACCCCGAACTCCTCGCCGCCTTCATCCGCGACCACGGCATCGACTTCATCGAGGTGACCCCCTCCCTGCTCGCCCGCATGGCCGACAGCGGCCTGATCGGCCCCGACGGCGACTGCCCGCTCGCCCTCGTCGGCTTCGGCGGCGAGGCGGTGCCCGAGTCGCTGTGGACCCGGCTCGCCGCGCTGCCGCACACCGAGGCGGTCAACCTGTACGGCCCCACCGAGGCCACCGTCGACGCGCTCGTCGGCCACGTCCGCGACAGCGCACGCCCGGTCGTCGGACGCCCCGTCCACCACTCCCGCGCCTACGTCCTCGACACCGCCCTGCGCCCGGTCCCGCCCGGCGTCACCGGCGAGCTGTACCTGTCCGGACCCGGCCTCGCCCGCGGCTACCTCGGCCGCCCGGAACTCACCGCCGAACGCTTCACCGCCGACCCCTTCGGCGCACCCGGCACCCGCATGTACCGCACCGGCGACCTGGCCCGCTGGACCGAGGACGGCCTGCTGGAGTTCGCAGGCCGCTCCGACGACCAGGTCAAGATCCGCGGCTACCGCGTCGAACTCGCCGAGATCGAGGCCGCGCTGGACACCCACCCGGCCGTCGCGCAGTCGGTCGTCGTGGCCCGCGAACCCCGCCCCGGTATACGGCAGTTGATCGCCTACGCCGTCCTGCGGGACGGCACGCCGGCGGACCCCGCCGGGCTGCGCGCCCACACCGCCGCCACGCTGCCCGACTACATGGTCCCGGCCGCCGTCATGGTCCTGGACCGGTTGCCGTCGCTGTCCAACGGCAAGCTCGACCGGGCCGCCCTGCCCGCGCCGGTCTTCACCAGGGGCGGACGCGCCCCGCGGAACGACACCGAGCGCACCCTGCGCGACCTGTTCGCCGAGACGCTCGCCCTGCCCGCCGAGGGCGTCGGCGCGGACGACGACTTCTTCGCCCTCGGCGGGGACAGCATCATCGCCATGCAGCTCGTGGCCCGCGCCCGGAGCGGCGGAGTGCGGATCACCCCGCGCCAGGTCTTCCGGCACCGCACCGTCGCCGCCCTGGCCGCCGTGGCCGTCCCCCTCGACCCCGGTCAGCGGCACCTCACCCACGACGACGGGACCGGCACGGTCCCGCTCACCCCGATCATGCGGGCCCTGGTGGAACGCGGCGGCCCCATCGCCGCCTACCACCAGGCCGCTCTGCTCCGCACCCCCGCCGACCTCACCGAACCCGGCCTGCACGCCGTACTGGACGCGCTGGCCCGGCGCCACGACATGCTCCGCGCCCGGCTCGTCCGCACGCCGGGCCCCGCGCTCCAGGTGCCGCCCGCCACCGACACCCGCCCCTGGCTCACCCGCGCCGACGTGCGGGGCGCGGACGAGGCCGGGCTGCGGGCCGCCGTCGCCCGGCACGCAGCGACGGCCCGCGACGGCCTCGACCCCGAGAGCGGCGCGATGGTCCGGGCCGTCTGGTTCGACGCCGGGCCCGGTCACCCCGGGCGGCTGCTGCTCCTCGTCCACCACCTCGTCGTCGACGGCGTCTCCTGGCGCGCCCTGCTGCCCGACCTCGCCGACGCCTGGGCCGCCGTACGGGACGGCCGGGTGCCCGGACCCGCCCCGGTGGAGATGTCGTTCGCGCGCTGGGCCCGGCTGCTGGAACGCCGTGCCGCCGACCCCGCCACCGAGGACGAACTGCCCTGGTGGACCGCGACCCTGGCCGGGGGCGCGGGGCTGCCCTCGGTCCGCCCGCTGGACCCCGCCCGTGACACCGTCGCCACCACCCGGTACCTCTCCCTGACCCTGCCGGCCGAGATCACCGAGCCCCTGATCGGCCGGGCGCCGGCCGCGTTCGGAGCCGGTGTCAACGACGTGCTGCTCACCGCGTTCGCCCTCGCTGTGGGCGACTGGCGGGCCCGCGTCCTGGGTGCCGACCGCCCCGGCGGGCCGGTGCTGGTCGACCTGGAGGGGCACGGCCGCGAGGAGGAGATCGCCGGGGACGCCGATCTCTCCCGCACCGTCGGCTGGTTCACCAGCGTCGTACCGGTCCGGCTCGACCCCGGCCCGGACACCCCCACCGACGGACCGGAACTGGACGCCGCCCTGGCCCGCGTCCGGGAGCACCTCGCCGCCCTCCCCGCGGCCGGGATCGGCCACGGCCTGCTGCGCCGCGTCAACCCCGAGACCGCGACCCGCCTGGCCGGGCTCGAAGACCCGCAGATCGAGTTCAACTACATGGGCCGTTTCGACCGCCCCGAGGCCGCCGACTGGTCCTACGCGGCCGAGGAGTCCGCCGCCGACCTCGACGCCGACCCCGGCATGCCGATGTCCCACGCCCTGACCCTCAACGCCCTCACCGAGGACCGCCCGGAAGGGCCCGAACTGACCGCCCACTGGGCCTACGCGGCCGGAATCCTCACCGAGGACCAGGTCCGGGACCTGGCCCACACCTGGTTCCGGACGCTCGCGGCGCTGGTGCGCCGAGCCGCCGAGCACCGCCCCTGATCCGTCCCGTCCCACCCCGTCCCGACCGGAAGGCAAGGAGAGCCCGCCATGAGCAACCCGTTCGAGAACCCCGACGGCGTCTACACCGCCCTCGTCAACGACGAGGGCCAGCACAGCCTCTGGCCCGACTTCGTCGCCGTCCCGCCCGGCTGGACGGTCGTCCACGGCCCGGCGTCCCGTCAGGAGTGCCTCGACCACATCGAGACCCACTGGACGGACATGCGGCCCAAGAGCCTGATCGAGGCCATGGCCGACGGAGCCTGAGTATCTGCGAGAGAACGAAGGAGGGGCGGGCCCGTCGCGCGGGCCCGCCCCTCCTTCGCGGCGTCGTCTCAGGACGCCGGCTGCCCCACCTTCGTCGCCGGCTTGCCGTCCGAGGCCGCCGCGAGCTGCGGGACCAGACGGTCCAGGACGTAGGGGATGCTCAGCACCGTGGACAGGGAGACCGCGTTGCCGTAGTCACCGGTCTCCTTCACGAACACCTCGCGGCCCTGCTTCACCACGTCCAGGTCGCGGTAGACCGGGTCCCGGTGCAGCTTGGTGACGGCGGAACCGAGGTCCGGGACGATCCACACCGCCACACCCTGGTCGAGCAGGTCCAGGCGCTCCTTGCTGATGTTGGCGCCGAACTTGTCGCCGATCACCTTGTCCAGGTCCTTCGGCAGGGCGAAGCCGAGGTCCGACAGCAGCCGGGAACGCGGGTCCTGGCTGCCGAAGACGAACGTGCCCTCGTACGGCGTCGCCACCACCGCCGTCGACCCCGCGAAACCCGGATTGGCCGCACGGGCCGCCGCGAACCTGCCCTGCACGCCCGCCACCAGCTTCTTCGCCTCGGCCTCCTTGCCGAGCGCCTTGCCGATCACCTCGGTCTGGCGCTGCCACGGCACCCCGAAGTCGTTGAACTCCTTCGGCTGGGCCACCACCGGCGCGAACTTCGACAGGCTCGCGTACTGCGACTTGGTCAGCCCCGAGTACACGGCCAGGATCAGGTCGGGGCGCAGCGCGGCGATCTTCTCCACCTGCGGGCCGGTGCCGGTGTCCTTCAGGACCGTCGGCGCGGGGGAGGAACCGAGCCTGTCCTCGGCCCAGGGGCCGACCGCGCCCTTGTAGCCGCCGAGCCACTCGGTCGTGCCCACCGGCACCTTGCCCAGCGCGAGCACGGCGTCCTGGTCGGTCAGGCCGACGGTGACGATCCGCTTCGGCTCGGACGCGACCGTCGTGCTGCCGTACTTGTGGGCGATCGTCACCGGGTACGCGGCCCCGGCGGAGCCCTTGGCGCCGGAGTCGGAGGCGTCCGGGCCGGAGTCGGAGGAGCCGCAGGCGACCGCGGTCACCGCCAGCAGGAGGACGGAGGTGAGCAGACCGGTCAGCCGGGAGGCTCTGGTGGCGCGGGGCATCAGGTGATCCTTCTCGTCGTGGTGAAAGGTCCTGCGTCGGTGTGCGGGGTCAGGGGCCCGTCCCGGCGGGGGAGCGGCTGCCCGACCAGGCGTCCCACAGGGCGGCGTACGCGCCCCGGGCGGCGAGGAGTCCGGCGTGCGTGCCGCTCTCGGCCACCCGGCCGTCGCGCAGCACGACGATCCGGTCGGCGGCCGCCGCCTGGCTGAGCCGGTGGGCGACCACGAGCGCGGTACGGCCGCGCAGCGCGCGCTCGGCCGCCTCGTCCAGGACCCGGGCGCCCGAACTCCCCGCCTCCGCCGTCGCCTCGTCCAGCACGACCACGGGCCGGTCGGCCAGCATCAGCCGGGCCAGCGCGAGCTGCTGGGCGCGGTCGGCGGTGAGCCGGTGCCCGCCCTCGCCCACGACCGTGTCCAGCCCCTCGGGCAGCGCCTCGGCCCAGCCGAGGGCGCCCACCGCGGTCAGCGCCTCCCGCAGCTCCTTGTCGTCCGCGTCCGGGCGGGCCAGCCGCAGGTCGTCGGCGAGAGGGCCGGCGAAGACGTGCACCTCCTGGGTGACCAGCCCCACCAGGTGGCCCGCGGCGTCCGGCCCGGCACCGCCGACCTCGACCCGCCCGGCCGTCGGCGCGTGCAGCCCGGCCACCAGCCTGGCCAGCGTCGTCTTGCCCGCACCGGTGGTACCGACCAGCGCGACCCGCTCCCCGGGGCGCACCTCCAGATCCACCCCGTGCAGCACGGGACGGCCCGGCACGTACGCGTGACAGACCCCGGTGAGCTTCACCGACGGGAGGGACTCCGGCCGGTCCGCCCGTCCGGCCCGCGCCGGCGCGGGTTCGTCCACGACACCGACGAGCCGGGCCAGTCCGGCCGTCGCGGACTGGGCGTCGTCCAGCAGCACCAGCGCGGTGTTGACCGGCCCGAAGAGGCTGTGGAAGTACAGGGCCGCCGCCGTGGCCGTACCCACCGACGCCGAACCGGAGCGCACCAGCGCGAACCCGGTCACCAGCACGGCGGCCAGCCCCACGTACTCGGCGATGTGCAGCCGGCTGTAGAAGCGCAGCACCAGCCGCACCCCGCGCATCGTCAGCTCCACAGCCGCCCGCGAACGCGCGGTCACCCGCTCGGTGTGGCCGTCCTGGAGCCGGTGCGCCCTGACCGTCCGGGCCCCGCCGACGGTGTCCAGCAACTGCTGCTGCTGCGCCCCGGCCGCGATCCGCTCACGCCCGTAGAGCGGGACGGCGTTGCGCACGTACCAGCGGGCCGTGTGCGCCTGCACCGGTACCGCGAGCAGCGCGGCCATCAGGAAGCGCCAGTCCAGCAGGGCCAGCGCGCCCAGGGTCAGCACGATGGACAGCGCGGAGCGGGCCAGCTCGGGCAGCGCGCCGCGCACCGCGTCCGCGACCCGGGAGACGTCGCGGGTGACACGGGCGTTCAGGTCGCCGGAGCCGGCCCGTTCCACCCGCTCCAGCGGCAGCGCGAGCGCCCGCTCCACGAACAGCTCGCGCAGCCGGGCCAGCACGGTCTCGCCCAGCCGGGACACCAGCGACATCCCGAACGCGGTCAGCACGCCCTGCGCGACGGCCACCCCGGCCAGCGCGGCCACCGGCCAGGTCAGGGCGCCCGGGGCGCGGTGCCCGGTCACCAGGTCCACGATGTGCCCCAGCAGCGGCTGCGTGACCAGGCCCACCGAGGTCGCCAGGAGCAGCAGCCCGAACCCGGCGGACGCCAGCACCTTGTGCGGGCCGAGCAGTTCACGCACCACGGCCCGGGTACGGGCGGGGGTGGCGGTGGGGAGGAGCGCCGAGGCGTCCGTCCCCCGCGCGGGCGCGGTCATGCCAGCACCGCCCTTCGGTAGCCGTCGTCGGTCCGTACGAGCTCTTCGTGGGTGCCCTCGGCGCCCACACGGCCGCCGTCGAGCAGGACGACGCGGTCGGTGACGGCGAGCAGGGCGGGGCTGTTGGTCACCACGACCGTGGTGCGCCCGCGCCGTGTCTCCCGCAGCCCCCGCGCGATACGCGCCTCGGTCACCGCGTCCACGGCGGTCGTCGGGTCGTGCAGCACCAGTACGGGCGTCCCGGCGCGCAACGCCCTTGCCAGCAGCACCCGTTGACGCTGGCCTCCGGACAGGGCGCGGCCCCCCTCGCCCACCTCGGTGGCGGTGCCGTCGGGCAGGGACCGGGCGACCTCGTCCACCCGGGCGGCGGCGAGCACGCGCTCGGTGAACGGGTCCGCATCGCCCGCCTCCTGATCCGGCGTCACATTGGCGGCGAGCGACCCGCCGAACAGCGCGGCGTCGTGCGCGGCCACCAGGACGGCCGCCCGCAGCGCGTCCGGGTCCAGCCGGGTCAGGGGTACGCCGTCCAGCTCGACGGAACCCGTCCCGGGATCGTGCTCCCGGCCCAGGCAGCGCAGCAGGGCCTCGGCGGCGGCCGGATCGGTCACCGCGATCCCGGTCAGGAGCCCGGCGGGCAGGTCGAGATCGACGCCGTCCGGACCGCCGAGCCCGACCCCGCGCAGCCGCAGCGCACCGCGCACCGGTTCCGGCACCGCGTCGTCGCCGCCGCTCACGGCGGGCGCCGCGGACAGCACCGCGGCGATCCGGGCCGCCGACGCCCGGCCCTGCGCCAGCTCGGCGTTCACCCAGGCGAAGGTCTCCAACGGGCCCAGCAGGAACAGCGCCAGCCCCACCGCCGACACCAACTGGCCGAGGGACAACTCCCCTTCGAGAGCCAGCCGCCCTCCCACCAGGGCGATCAGCGCGATGAACCCGCCCGTCAGCGCCAGCACGAGCCCGGTCTGCCAGGACTCGGCACGCGCCGCGCGCAGCGTCGCCGCCAGCGACACCCGGCTGGCGTGGCGGTACCGCTCGACGGCGGCGCGCTCGGCACCCAGCCCCTTCAGCACCCGCAGGCCGGCCACCAGGTCGGCAGCCACCCCCGAGGCGTGCGCCGCCCGGTCCTGCTCGGCCTCGCTGCGCCGCTCCAGCGGCTTGCCGAGCAAGTGCCCCAGCCACAGCAGCACCGGGGTGCCGATCAGCACGATCAGCCCCAGCGGAACCGAGGTGACCAGCAGCGCGACCGCGCTCACCGCGACACCGGCGGCCGCCCATGTCCCGCTCATCAGCGCCATGTTGACCGCGCCGACCCGCTTGGCGTCCTCGGTGGCCACGTTCGCCAGCTCGCCGGGGAGCAGTCCCGCCTCCGCGCCTCCGCGCGGGTGCAGCACCCGGCGTACCACCGCGAGCCGGAGCGTGTGCGCGGCCTCCTCGGCGGCGCGCTCACCCGAGCGCGCGCCCAGCCGGAAGCTCCAGGACAGGCACACGTACACGACCGCGAGCACCGCAAGCCACAGCAGCAGCCGTCCGGCGTCCTGCCCGGCCACCGCCTGGTCGATGACGACGCCGATGAGCACCGGGACCAGGGCTTCCCCCAGTTGGTGCACGCAGCCGAACCCCGCGCCCAGCGCGACGCGCCGGGCCTGACCCCTGACCGAGCGTGCCAGGACGTCCCGCCCCGACGGTTCCCCTGATCCCACCAGCCACCCTCCGGAAACCGGTAACTTAGGCAAGGCTACTCTAAGTAAAAGTGGTGGCGTCAATCCCATCCGGCCGCATCGCGGGCCGAGTTGGGCGGCGAATTGGGTAGCGTGGGGGCCTGATCAGGCGAAACGAAAAGGGGTGCCCCGTGCGGATCTCCGTCTCCTCCGACATGGACGAACCGGTGGCCCGCCTTCTCGTGGCGGAGCTGCGGGAGCGGGGGCATCAGGTGCGCCCGTACGGCGCGCTGCGCCCGGGGGCGGACCCGCGGTGGGCGCTGTGCTCGGAGGCCGCCGCACGGGACGTCGCGCGCGGCGTCGCCGAGCAGGCGGTCGTCTGCTGCTGGACCGGGACCGGCGCCTCGATCGCCGCGAACAAGGTGCCGGGCGTGCGCGCCGCTCTCTGTGCGGACGCCGTGACGGCGGACGGCGCGCGCCGCTGGAACGACGCCAACGTCCTCGCGCTCAGCCTGCGGCTCACCTCGGCGCCGCTGCTGAAGGAGATCCTCGACGCCTGGTTCGCGGCCGCGCCCAGCCAGGACGAGGAGGACCGCGCCAACGTGGCCCACGTCGAAGCGCTCGACGCGCGGCCACGCTGACACGGTCCCGGTACCGGGCTCCCGTCAGTGGGCGCCCAGGCCGCCTCCGCCGAAGGAGCCGCTGGAGCCCCTGCTCCAGCGCGGACGGTCCTTGTTCTCGCTGGTCTTGGTGCCCATGTTGGTCAGTTCGTACGGGAGGAGCGCACGCCCGCCCTTGGGGGTGCGCGGTATCTCGTCGGGTTCCCTGTTCTCCTGCACCTCCCGCGTCGCACCCTCCGGAGGAAGGTGCGGCTGTTCATCGGCGCTGGGGCGGGGCGGTTCACTGTCCTTGATCCGGCAAGTGATCCAGAAGCCGCCCGCGAGCAGCCCCAGCACGGCCACGGCCACGACGAAGAGCACCAGGCTGATGAGCCCGCTCGGTGCCGCCAACTGAGTCATTGCGCTGTTCATAGCAATGGAGTACCCCCTATAAAAGGTGCGAACCGGCCGGTAAGGGGCGCGAATCGACCACTTTCCGTCGCCCTGCGCGCACTGCATGTGTCCGGCGCGATCCCGCGCCCACCGGGCCGGCACGCGCGCGTTTACGCCGCCGCGCCTCGGCTACCCGCCCCGTGTGACACCTCCGCCCCCATCGCGAGAGCAGCTCTACCAGTTCCTGGAGGACCGGTTCGCCTGCGCCCAGGCGTGCTCCGACTGCGCGCGGGCCTGCGCCGTGCGCGCCAGCCTCGTCGGGTCGTACGGGACCGCCGGGCAGGAACGCGCCCGGCGGCTCGGCATCATGTGCGCCGAGGTCTGCGACACGACCTGCCGCGCGCTGTCCGAGGAGGGCCGCGCGGACGGCGAGGGCACCGAGGACGAGATCAGGCTCCAGCTGGAGTGGTGCCGCTCGCTGTGCGTCGAGGCCGCCGAGGCGTTCGAGGGCCAGCCCGGCGCCGAGAACGCCGCCGCCGCGTGCCGGACCTGCGCACAGGCGTGCGTGGACTTCATGGCGGCCCTCGCCTGACCCTCCGCACCCCGCGCCGACGGACCCCTACCCGGCGGACCCCTATCCGGCGAAGATCATCCGTGCTACCAAGAACCATGCCTGCAAACGAGGGAACCCGGACGTACGACGCCGTCATCGTCGGCGGGGGCCACAACGGCCTGGTCGCGGCGGCCTATCTGGCCCGCGCCGGCCGCTCGGTCCTGCTGCTGGAGCGCCTCGGTCACACGGGCGGCGCGGCCGTCTCCAGCCGGCCGTTCGCCGGGGTCGACGCCCGGCTGTCGCGCTACTCCTACCTCGTCAGCCTGCTCCCCGACAAGATCGTCCAGGACCTCGGGCTGGGCTTCCGGGTCCAGGGCCGCACCGTCTCCTCGTACACCCCCGTCGAGCGCGGCGGCCGGGCCACCGGGCTCCTCGTCGGGGGCGACGAGGAGCGCACCCGGCGCGCCTTCGCCGAACTCACCGGCTCCGAGAGCGAGTTCACCGCCTGGCAGCGCTTCTACGGCATGACCACCGAGGTCGCCCGGCGCGTCTTCCCCACCCTCACCGAACCGCTGCCGACCCGAGCCGCCCTGCGCGCCCGCGTCGCCGACGAGCGCGCCTGGCGGACCCTGTTCGAGGAGCCGATCGGTGTCGCCGTCGAGGAGAACTTCCACGACGACCTCGTGCGCGGCGTCGTCCTCACCGACGCCCTGATCGGCACCTTCGCCGACGCCCACGACCCCTCCCTCGCCCAGAACCGCTGCTTCCTCTACCACGTCATCGGCGGCGGGACCGGCGCCTGGGACGTCCCGGTCGGCGGCATGGGCGCCCTCACCGACGCCCTCGCCGGGGCGGCCCGCGCGGCCGGCGCCGAGATCGTCACGGGGCACGAGGCGATCCGGATCGACACCGACGGCCGCACCGCCGAGGTCACCTACCGCACCGCCCACGGCGAGGGGGTCGCCGCAGCCCGCCACGTCCTGGTCAACGCCTCCCCGCGCGAACTGGCCGCCCTCACCGGCGACATCGCCCCCGAACCCGCCGAGGGCGCCCAGCTCAAGGTGAACATGCTGCTCAAGCGGCTGCCCCGGCTCAAGGACAGCTCCGTCGACCCGCGCGAGGCGTTCGCCGGCACCTTCCACATCGCCGAGGGCTACCAGCAGCTCGCCACCGCCCACGCCCAGGCCGCCGCCGGTGAACTCCCCGCCGCGCCGCCCTCGGAGATCTACTGCCACTCCCTGACCGACCCCACCATCCTCGGCCCCGACCTCGCCGCCCGCGGCTACCAGACCCTCACCCTCTTCGGCCTGCACACCCCCGCCCGCCTCTTCGCCCACGACAACGACGCCGTACGCGAGGAACTGCTGAAGTCCACCCTCGCCCAGCTCGACGCCCACCTCGCCGAACCCCTCGCGGACTGCCTGGCCACCGACGACGACGGCCGCCCCTGCATCGAGGCGAAGACCCCGCTCGACCTCGACCGCGACCTCGGCCTGCCCGGCGGCAACATCTTCCACCGCGCGCTGACCTGGCCCTACGCCCAGGACGGCACCGGCCGCTGGGGCGTGGAGACCCGGCACGCCAACGTCCTGCTGTGCGGCGCGGGCGCGGTGCGCGGCGGCGGTGTCAGCGGGG
Organism: Streptomyces sp. NPDC046860; assembly: GCF_040645115.1. Lineage (NCBI taxonomy): Bacteria > Bacillati > Actinomycetota > Actinomycetes > Kitasatosporales > Streptomycetaceae > Streptomyces > Streptomyces sp. NPDC046860. The sequence goes on from NZ_JBEYXQ010000011.1 coordinate 98,874, forward strand.
TGCCGGGACACAACGCGGCGATGGCCGTGCTGGGGGAGTGACGGCAGCGAAGGATCTTGACCTGGGGGGCCGCCGGCCCGAGTATCGGCTCTCATGACACAGGGACACGGCAGCACCGTCGACGGGGTGCTGCGGCGCAGCGCCCGCCGCACCCCGGCCCGCGTGGCGCTGAAGTACGGCGACCGCTCCTGGACCTACGCGGAACTCGACGACGCCGTCTCCCGGGCCGCCGCGCTGCTGCTGGCCGAGGGTCTGGAGAAGGGCGACCGGGTCGCCGCCTACGGCCACAACTCCGACGCCTACCTCCTCGCCTTCCTCGGCTGCGCCCGCGCGGGGCTCGTCCACGTCCCCGTCAACCAGAACCTGACCGGCGCCGACCTCGCCTACCCGCTGGAGCAGTCCGGCAGCGCGCTCACCCTCACCGACCCCGCCCTCGCCGACCGGCTCCCGGCCGGCACCCGCACCCTCCCGCTGCGCGACGCCGACGGCTCCCTGCTCGCCCGGCTGGCCGGCACCGAGCCCTACGACGGGCCGGAGCCGCGCGCCGAGGACCTCGTCCAGCTGCTGTACACCTCGGGCACCACCGCGCGGCCCAAGGGCGCGATGATGACCCACCGGGCACTGGTCCACGAGTACCTGAGCGCGATCACCGCCCTCGACCTGAGCGCCGGCGACCTCCCCGCGCACGCGCTCCCGCTCTACCACTCCGCGCAGATGCACGTCTTCCTGCTGCCCTACCTCGCGGTCGGCGCGACGAACACCGTCCTAGACGCCCCCGACGGCGACCTCCTCCTCGACCTGATCGAGACGGGCCGCTGCGACAGCCTGTTCGCGCCGCCCACCGTGTGGATCGCGCTCGCCGGCCGCCCCGACTTCGCCGACCGCGACCTGGACGGCCTGCGCAAGGCGTACTACGGCGCGTCGGTCATGCCGGTGCCCGTGCTGGAGCGGCTGCGCGAACGCCTGCCCGGACTCGCCTTCTACAACTGCTTCGGGCAGAGCGAGATCGGCCCGCTCGCCACCGTCCTCGCCCCGGACGAGCACAAGGGCCGCCTCGACTCCTGCGGGCGCACCGTGCTGTTCGTCGACGCCCGCGTGGTCGACGAGGACGGCCGGGACGTGCCGGACGGCACCCCCGGCGAGATCGTCTACCGCTCGCCCCAGCTGTGCGAGGGCTACTGGGACGAGCCGGAGGAGACCGCGGCCGCCTTCCGCGACGGCTGGTTCCGCTCCGGTGACCTCGCGGTCCGGGACGCCGACGGCTACTTCCGGATCGTCGACCGGGTGAAGGACGTCATCAACTCCGGCGGGGTGCTGGTCGCCTCCCGCCAGGTCGAGGACGCCCTCTACACCCACGAGGCGGTCGCCGAGGCCGCGGTGATCGGGCTGCCCGACGAACGCTGGGTCGAGGCCGTCACCGCCGTCGTCGTACTGCGGGGCGAGGCCACCGAGGACGCGCTGATCGCCCACGTCCGCGAAGCCCTGCCCGCCTTCAAGGCGCCCAAGCGGGTGCACTTCGTGGCCGCGCTCCCACGCAACGCCAGCGGCAAGATCCTCAAGCGGGAACTGCGCGACCGCCTGGGCTGAGCGCGAGCGCGCCGGGCTAACGCGGGCGCAGGTCCACGATGCGGCGGATCTTGCCGACCGAGCGCTCCAGCGACTCCGGCTCCACGACCTCCACGGACACCGACACCCCGATCCCGTCCTTCGCCGCCGCCGCGATCGACCGGGCCGCCGCCTCCCGCACCTCCGGCGTGGCCCCCGGACGCGCCTCCGCCCGTACGGTGAGCGCGTCCATGCGTCCTTCCCGCGTCAGCCGGAGCTGGAAGTGCGGGGCCACCCCCGGGGTGCGCAGCACGATCTCCTCGATCTGGGTGGGGAACAGATTGACCCCGCGCAGGATCACCATGTCGTCGCTGCGCCCGGTGATCTTCTCCATCCGCCGGAACGCCCGCGCCGTCCCCGGCAGCAGCCGGGTCAGGTCCCGCGTCCGGTACCGGACGACCGGCATGGCCTCCTTGGTCAGCGAGGTGAACACCAGCTCGCCCCGCTCGCCCTCCGGCAGCACCTCACCGGTGACCGGGTCCACCACCTCCGGATAGAAGTGGTCCTCCCACACATGGAGGCCGTCCTTGGTCTCCACGCACTCCTGCGCCACCCCCGGGCCCATCACCTCCGACAGCCCGTAGATGTCCACGGCGTCGATGGCGAACCGCTCCTCGATCTCCCGCCGCATGCTCTCCGTCCACGGCTCCGCCCCGAACACCCCCACCCTGAGCGAGGTGGACCGCGGGTCCACGCCCTGCCGCTCGAACTCGTCCAGCAGGGTCAGCATGTACGAGGGCGTGACCATGATGACGCCGGGCCCGAGATCCTGGATCAGCCGCACCTGCCGCGACGTCATGCCGCCGGAGGCGGGCACCACCGTGCAGCCCAGCCGCTCGGCACCGTAGTGCGCGCCCAGCCCTCCGGTGAACAGGCCGTAGCCGTACGCCACATGGACGATGTCACCGGGCCGCCCACCCGCCGCCCGGATCGAGCGGGCCACCATGTCGGCCCACACCGAGAGGTCGTTGTCCGTGTAGCCCACCACCGTGGGCAGCCCCGTCGTCCCGCTGGAGGCGTGCAGCCGCCGCACCCGATCCCTGGGCACCGCGAACATCCCGTACGGGTAGTTCGCCCGCAGGTCCGCCTTGGTGGTGAACGGGAAGTGCGCGAGGTCGGCGAGCGACCGGCAGTCCTCCGGGCGCACCCCGGCCTTGTCGAAGGACTCCCGGTAGAACGGCACATGGGTGTAGGCGTGGCGCAGCGAGGCGCGCAGCCGCTCCAGCTGGAGCGCCCGCAGCTCCTCGGGCCGCAGCCGCTCGCCCGCGTCCAGCAGGTCCGTCTCCTCCGCCATCGGGGCACCCCTTCGCACACGACACGCAATACGGACGACCGATCATTCGGTCGATCTCGCCGAGGCCAGTAATTCAGGCCATCGGGCCCCGGGCAAGGGGCGGGCCGGGATTTTTCCGCGCGCGGACCGCCGCGCCGTACCCCCACCCGCCCCAAGGTCCCCCTCACGTGGCCTGTGCGCCGCCCCGCACGGTCGCTAGGCTGAGCCGCGGACGCGGTAACGGGAGGAGCACCGACGTGGCCGAGAGCACCATCCAGCAGCAGTCGCTCGCGGGCTGGGACAAGCCGGACCTGGATCTCAGCGGGGCCGAGTGGCAGTCCGGCAGCAGAGGGCTGGGCGATGTGCAGATCGCCTTCGTCGAGGGCTTCATCGCCATGCGCAACGGCCGCCGCCCGGAGAACCCCTCCCTGATCTTCACCCCCGCCGAATGGGGTGCCTTCGTCTCCGGCGCCCGCGAGGGCGAGTTCGACCTCACCTGACCGGCCCGGCGGTCCCCCGAGCCGGAGCCGACCGGGGGTGTTCCGGCCGCAATCGCCGGACACGCCCGCCGCGGCGCCCTTCCGGGAGCGCCGCTGAGCGAGGCTGACCCCGACAAGAGGCCCGCCCCGGCACGGGGGCGTCTTTCCCGGAGGTGAGGAACGATGAGCGCTGCGCCGGTCATCGCCGCGGTCGACGGTTCCGAGGACAGCCTGCGCGCCCTCGACTGGGCCCTGGAAGCCGCCCGCCGCCGCGTCGCCCCGCTGCGCGTCGTGCACGTGCGCCAGTACGCCGCCTGGGGCGAGGCCGACATCCTCGTCGCCGACCCGCCCGACGAGAGCGGCGACCCCGTCCTGGACGAGGTGCGCGACCGGCTCGCCGACCGCTCCGGCCTGCCCACGGTGGAGTACGTCGCCGTCGAGGGCGTCCCCGGCGCCGTCCTGCCCGAACTCGGCGCCGACGCCCAGCTGCTGGTGGTCGGCTCGCGCGGCCGGGGCGGCTTCGCCAGCCTGATCCTCGGCTCGAACTCCCTCGCCACCGCCCGCGACGCCTCCTGCCCGGTGGCCGTCGTCCCCCCTCCCGGCCGCGAGGTGCACGCCGAACCGCCGGCCCGCCCCGGACCCCGGGTCGTCGTCGGACTGCACGTCGACAGCCCCGACGACGGCGTCCTCGGCTTCGCCTTCGCCGAGGCCGCGCTGCTCGGCGCCCGCCTCCAGGTGATCGCCGTCTACCCCTGGCCCGTCCAGACCTGGTCGGCCCCCGGCCAGCTCGTGCCGCCGCCCGTCGACCAGGCCGCCGTCGAGAACGAGACCCGTGTCCTCGCCGAAGGCTTCCTGGACCCGCTGCGCGCCCAGTTCCCCGACGTCGAGGCCGAGGCCGAGGCGCTGCCGGGCGACGCGGCCGGGCAGCTCGTCGCCCTCTCGGCGGGCGCCGATCTGGTCGTCCTCGGCCGCCACCGGCGCCGGCCGCTCGCGCCCGCGCGCATGCTGGGCTCGGTCACCCAGGCGGTCCTGCTGCACGCGGCGAGCCCCGTCGCGGTGATCCCGGCCGCCCCGGCCGGAGAATGACGCCGTACGGGCCATACCGAGCGGGCTCCCGCACGCCGCCGTGCCCGTCCGGGCACGTACCATTGGCGGCATGTCGTTCCTCCGCCGCCGCAGCGCCACTCCCGCCGGACCAGACTTCGACGTGCTGGCCATGGACCCCGGCGACTGGCCCGGCAACCTCGGCGCGGGCCTGCTGCCCGCCCCCGACGGCACCTGCCAGGGCGTCTTCCTGCGCTACGACCTGTTCGGCGGCCGCGGCCCCGCCATGATCATCGGCAACCTCCCCGAGGGCTCCCCGGCCCGTGAGACCGTCGAGGGCGAGATCCCCTTCGAGGTCGCCCAGTTGCTCCTGGCGCTGGACAACGACGAGGAGGTGACCGTGGTCGGCTCCGAGGACACGCCCGTCCTCCAGGGCGACAACCTGCTGATCGTGCGCCGCCTCAAGCTCTCCGAGGGCCGGATCTCCTGCGTGCAGTTCGACCGCAGCGACGGCGTCCTGGTCACCATCGCCGCCTGGGACCGCCCCATCACCGACGACCTGTACGCCCTGCTGAAGCCGCTCCCGGCGGAGCTGTTCCAGCAGGGCTGAGGTCCGCGCCAGGCCCTGTCCGACAGGCCCTAGCGGCGGGCGGCCGACACGTCCACGTCCGCCGCGCGGACGAACCCGACGCGGTGGCCGTACTGGATCTCGTAGTACAGGTCCTTGCCGGTCACCACCTGGTGCGAGTCCTCGGTGAAGGTCACCGCGTAGTAGTACTCACCCGGCATCCGGTCACCGACGACGTACTTCTGCCCGGCCGGGACCGTGTACGGCAGCGGCACCACCGACTGCGCCGGGACGCCCGCCGGGTACGCCTCCTTCTCCGGGTAGGCCCGGCCGTACACCGGGACGCTCGCCAGGCCCGCCTTCGGCGTGATCGTGAAGCCGGAGGCGGGAACCGCGGCCGGCGTCCGGTGCGGGTTCCGGAACCACGCCTTCTGGCCCAGGTACCAGACCGCCGTCCAGTCGCCCCAGCGCTCGGCGACCGCGTACTGCTGACCGGTGGAGACCCGTGAGGACAGGTCGTTGACCCCGTCCGTCGGCGCCGTGCCCAGACCGATGTCCTTGATCAGGGGCGCGTTCACGTCGTGGTCGGAGTACAGCCGCACCTCACCGGAACCGTGCGCCGGACACGGCTCGCCCTTCGTCGTGCAGCCCGTGTACACCGGCTGGTTGGAGGCGTAGTCCGGCAGGATCGTCACCAGCGGCGAACGGCTGGTGCCCGTCCGCTTGAACGGGTGGCCGAGCAGCTCGAAGTAGTGCCGCCAGTCCCAGTACGGGCCCGGGTCGGTGTGCATGCCGGGCACCGTGGAGGCCGTGGGGCCGGGCACGTTCTCGTGGCCCAGGATGTGCTGCCGGTCCAGCGGCACCCCGTAGGCACGCGACAGGTACTTCACCAGGCGCGCCGAGGAACGGTACATCGCCTCCGTGTACCAGGTGTCCGGGGCGGTGAGGAAACCCTCGTGCTCGATGCCAACCGAGCGGGCGTTCACGTCCCAGTTCCCCGCGTGCCAGGCGACGTCCTTCGCCTTCACATGCTGGGCGATCAACCCGTCGGTCGAGCGGATCGTGTAGTTCCAGGACACATAGGTCGGGTCCTGGATGAGGTTCATGACCCCGTCCCAGCCGCCCTCGGTGTCATGGATGACGATGTACTTCACACGCTCGGCGGCCGGGCGCACACCGAGGTCGTGGTTGCCGTAGTCGTTGTCCCCGAACTCCTCGTACGGCGCCGGGACCGACACGCACGACACCGACCTCGGACACTCGACGTCACCGGCGGGTGCGGCGGCCAGCCCCGTGCGCCCCAACTGGGCCTTCTCCGGGCGCAGTCCGGGAGCGGCGCTCAGGGCGACCCGCTGGCCGGCATCGGTGGTGCGGTGCTCACCGGTGCGCAGCACGTCGTACACGTCGTCGGCGTACGCGGCGGCCGTCGCCCGGTCCTCGGCGGCGGAGAAGCGGGCCACCGCGCCGTACCAGGCGGCCGGGTCCGCGCTGAGCGGCTCGCCGAGCCCGCGCTGCGCGTGGGCCAGCAGCGCGGCACCGCCGGCGATGTTGGCGGCCGGGTCGGTGCGCAGCCGCTCGGCCGGCAGACCCGTCAGCTCCGCCGCGCGGCGCAGCGTCGTCAGCCGGGCGGGCAGCTTCGTCAGGGCGGGCGCCGCGGCGCTCGGACGCACGGCGGGGCGGGCGCTGTCGCCCCGGGCGTCCTCCGTGCCGTCCGCGTGGTGCTCGGTCGCGGCCAGCGCGGTACGGGCGTCGGTCAGGTGCATCGGGCCGTAGCCGCCGCTGACGCTCGGCGCGCCCGCGTGCGTGTCCCAGCGGGACTGCAGGTAGGAGACGGCCAGCAGCACGCTCCGGGGCACGCGGTACTCGGCGGCCGCGCTGTCGAACGCGGCCTGGAGGCGGTCGGCCGGGGGAGCGGTGGGCGCGGCCGGGGCCGCGCCGAGCAGCGGCAGCGCCAGGGCGGCCGCGGCGAGCGTGCCCGCCGTACGCCTCAGGCGTCTGGCGCCGGGCGCGGACGACGGGACGGGGGCGAATCCTCGCAATGCGGCCTCCTGTGACGGGCGGGGCGTGGCGGGACGGCCGGCGCCGGGCTGGGTCAGTGGTACCGGCTTGTCGACGATCCGTCAATGATGCCCTCGGGAAGGTGATTTCCCATGTCACACAAGGTCTCGGGCGAGTTTCGCGCTGAGGGGGCGCGGGCCTGCGCGGCGTCAGTGGCATAGACCAGTGACCCCCCGCCCCGCAGGCCCGGCACCCGGAACCGCGGTGCGCCGCCGCTCGGGCGCACCGCGGTGCTGTGGGGCACCCGCTAGCGGGTACCGACCGCCGCGCGTACGGCCCGGCGGGCCATGTGGCAGTCGTCGTGCAGCCTGCGCAGCAGCAGCCGCTGCTCCTCGCCGGAGGGCGTCACGCCCGAGGGGGCGGGGGCCGGGGGAGCGCCGTGCATCGAACGCTGCACGGCCGTCTCGTAGGTCCGGATCTCGCGGGTCAGCACCAGCATGAGGTTCACCAGGAAGGCGTCACGCGAGGCCGGGCCTCCCGACTGCGCGAGCTGGCTGATCTGACGGCGCGCGTCCGGGGCGTCCGCGAGGACCAGCCACAGGGTGGCCAGGTCGTACCCCGGCAGATACCAGCCCGCGTGCTCCCAGTCGACCAGCACCGGGCCGGCCGGGGACATCAGGATGTTGGAGAGCAGGGCGTCGCCGTGGCAGAACTGGCCCATGCCCTGGCGTCCCGCCGCGTGGGCGATGCCGTGCAGCAGCTTCTGGAGGTCGCCCAGGTCGCGGTCGGTCAGCAGTCCCAGCTCGTGGTAGCGGGAGATGCGGGCCGCGTAGTCCAGCGGGGCGTCGAAGGTGCCGGCCGGGGGCCGCCAGGCGTTCAGCCGGCAGATCGCGCCGAGCGCGGCCCGGATGTCGGCGCGCGGCGGCGCCTCCAGGGGGTGCCGACGGTGCGAGGCCACCCGGCCCGGCATCCGCTCGATCACCAGTGCGCAGTTGTCCGGGTCGGCGGCGATCAGCCGCGGGACGCGCACCGGCGGACGGTGCCGGACGAAGGAACGGTAGGCGGCTATTTCGTGCCGGACCCGCTCCGCCGAGGCGGGCGTGTGGTCCAGGAGGCACTTGGCCACCGCGGTGCTGCGCCCGGTCGTACCGACGAAGGTGACGGTGCGGCCGCCGCGGCGCAGCACCTGTACGGGGGCGAACTCCGGGCAGATCCGCTGCACCGAGGCGATGGCCGTGCGGAGCTGGGCCCCCTGCGGGCCGGACAGGTCCAGCCTGCCGCTGAGCGGCTGGGAACCGGGCTGGCCGGGGATGCGTGGTGCCCGGCCCACGCCCAGGAGGGGTGCTCCGGGTCGCGCCGCCGGGTCCAGATACGGTCCGCCGCCCACGGGGCGGGGACGTGGTGGCCGGGGCGGGGCGGACACGGAGGACGATGCTGCGTACATGGGACAGATCCCTTCGTGTGCCTGCTGTGCCTGCCTGTGCGTCGCCTGCGCTGAAGCTTGGTCGTGAGGTCCGGTACGAAAAGGCTTCTGACGGGCTGTGCGCGCCCACCCGTCCCGGTCCTCCCTGGCGCACCCTGGGGAATGTCCCTGGGCGGCCGGGCCGGGGTGGCGCTTTCCTACCTGACACCCGGCGTCCACTGGCACACCATCTGGCGCACCCTGGCGAACCCTGGCGAATAGTCGCCCGGCAACTTGCACGGGGCTACTGTCAACTCAGCCGAGAACCTGGGGGCTTGACGTGAGCGGACAACCCAACACCCGCTTTGCGGACCTGTTCGGCATGGCCGGCTGGTCCAAGGGCGAGCTCGCGCGACTGGTCAACCGGCAGGCGGCGGCCATGGGCCACCCGCAACTGTCGACGGACACATCGCGCGTGCGGCGTTGGATCGACATGGGAGAGATCCCGCGCGATCCGGTGCCGAGGGTGCTGGCGGCTCTGTTCACCGAGCGTCTCGGCCGTGTCGTGACCATGGAGGACCTCGGTCTGGTACGGCACGGGCGTGCGGGGAAACGGCAGGGCGACGGGAAGCGAGACGATCCCGACGGCGTGCTGTGGGCGCCCGAGCGAACCGCCGCGGTCCTCACCGAATTCACGGGAATGGACCTCATGCTCAACCGACGCGGCTTGGTGGGCGCGGGTGCCGCGCTCGCCGCGGGAGCCACACTCAGCAGCGCCATGCACGACTGGCTGCACACCGACCCCACGCTCCGGGCCGACGCCCCCGTCCTCGACAACCCCCTGCACGCGGAACCCGCCGGATTCGACCGGTACGAGGCCGCGCCCATCGGATCCCAGGAGGTCGAGGAACTGGAGCGCTCGGTCGAAGTGTTCCGGGCCTGGGACGCCGCCCGCGGCGGCGGACTGCAGCGCAAGGCGGTCGTGGGCCAGCTCAACGAGGTGGGCGGCATGCTCGCCTACCACCACCCACCCCAGCTCCAGCGGCGCCTGTGGGGCGTCGCCGCCAACCTGGCGGTCCTCGCGGGCTGGATGTCCCACGACGTGGGTCTGGAGCCCACGGCGCAGAAGTACTTCGTCATAGCCACGCACGCGGCCCATGAGGGCGGCGACCGTCCCCGCGCCGGGGAGGCGCTGTCCCGGGCGGCCCGCCAGATGGTGCACCTGGGCCGCCCGGACGACGCCATGGACCTGATGAAGCTGGCCCAGTCCGGCTCGGGGGAGGAGCTCCAGCCGAGAACCAAGGCCATGTTCCACACCATCGAGGCGTGGGCGCAGGCGTCGATGGGCAAGGGCCAGGCGATGCGCCGCACGCTCGGCCAGGCCGAGGACCTGTTCGTCTCCGGCCGCGAGGACGGCCGGCAGCCGGACTGGATGCAGACCTTCAAGGACGAGGATCTGTACGGCATGCAGGCCCTCGCTTACCGCACGCTGGCCGAGCACGACCCGAGCGCCGCCGTGCACGCCCAGCACTACGCGCAGAAGGCGCTGGCGCTCCGGGTCGACGGGCGGGAGCGGTCGAAGATCTTCGACCATCTCTCCATGGCCTCGGCCTGCTTCATCGCCGACGACCCCGAACAGGCCGACCGTTACGCCCGGCTGGCCCTGATGGCCATGGGCGCCAACTCCTCCCGCCGCACCTGGGACCGGCTGCGCGAGATGTACCGGCTCACCGCGGAGTACGCGAGCTATCCGAAGGTCGGCGAACTGCGGGAGGAGATCAGGCAGGCCCTGCCCAGGCCCCGCAGCGGCGAAGGCGGCGCGGCACCGGCGTGACGGGGGGCCGCGCTATCCGGTGACCCTGGCGACGAGCACGCAGCCGTCACCGTGCTGCCCCGCGTCCAGCACCCCGGCGAGCAGCCGCACGCAGTCCCGCGCGGTACGGGCCTCGCTCAGGCGTGGCCCCAGGGCGAGCACGCTGGCCACGGCCGGCGCGTCCAGCCGGTCGGTGTGCAGCACGAGCACGTCATCCGCGCGCAGGGTGATTTCGGCCTGCCCGTACGGCGACAGCGTGCCCGGTGACGGGTCGTCCGGTGCGGTCATCCGGCTGCCCGTCCCGTCGCGGAACAGCAGCGGCACCGGGCGCCCGGACCGCGCCCAGGTCAGGGTGCGGTTCCGGGGCTCGTAACGGCAGCAGACCGCGCCGCGCACGGCCGGGGCGCAGGTGGTCGCCGTCAACCGGCCCAGTATGGCCAGCAGATGGCCGGGAGGGGTGCCCGCGAGGGCCATGCCGTGCACGGCGCCGAGCAGCGTGGCGGGGTCGGGGTCTCCCGCCCCGTCGCGGCCGCCCAGATCGCAGAGGCTCAACAGGGCGGCCCCACCGGGGAGTTCCAGTACGTCGCACCAGTCGCCCTCGGCCGTGGCGGGAGGTGCGCCCGGCAGGTGGTGCGCCGCGAGGTCGAGGCCGGCCGGGCCCCTGAGGGGCCGGCCCGCGGGTCGCTCCGGACGGGCGGGGGCCGGGCCCACCGACCGTCCGTGCAGGCGCAGTTCGCTCACGTCCCGGATCACGGCCCACATGGAGACAGCGCCGCCGTCCGTGCCGAGGACCGGCTCACCCATCATGTGCACGGTCCGTACCGAGTCGTCGGGCCGCAGCACGCGGAACTCGCCGTCGATCGGCTTGGCGTCCACCAGGCAGCCCGTCACCATCGCGGTGAGCCGGGGTCTGTCCTCCTCGTGCACCAGAGCCGGGAGTTCGTCCAGGGTGAGGGCGGGCACCGAGGGGTCCAGGCCGAGGATGCGGTACAGCTCCACCGACCACTCCGCCTCGTCCGTCAGCAGCCCCCACTCCGCCCGGCCCACCCGGCCGAACAGGGTCTCCGCGGGGCTCTCGGCCGGGGCGCGGCCGTCGCGCAGCTGGGCCAGGTGGGCGTCGAGGTCGTCGAGCTGGTGCAGCGCGAGGTCGTACAGGGCGCGTCGCCAGCGCCCGTCGGGGTCCTGCTCCGATCCGTCGCCGCGCGCGTCCCGCCGTACGGCGTCCACGTCGCCCTTGAGCCGCCGCGTCTGCGAGATGAGCGCCTCGACCGGGCCGCCTCCTGGCGGCTGGGCGGCTGGGCGGTCCGCGGAGACTGGGGGCGGCATGACGCACTCCGAGAGGACGGTAGGGCCGGAGGGGGACGGTGAGGACCGCTACGACTGTGGCACAGCCCGCGATGCCCCGTAAGGGATTTGGCAACACACGATACGGGCGTGCTTCAGGCATATGCCAGGGTCTTCCCGGAGTGGTCCGACCGGTCCCGGAGGCTAAGCGCCGCGCCGCTCAAGTCTTAGTCCCGATACGGAACTTGGACCACGCGCGTGGCGTGCGGCGCGACGCTCGGCCAGGTGTTCGGTGATCGGATGTTCCCCTCGTCAGCGAGGTCCGCGACCGGGGCCGGTCCGTCAGCCGAGACCGATGGCCCTGTCCGCCTTCGCGCGCGTCGGCTGCCACCACGTCGTCACCGGCTCCCACACCCGGACGTACCGGCCGGTGCCGAGCTTCGCGGCGGAGAACGTCGAGCCCCACTGGGACGCGGAGGCCCCCACGCTGATGGACCCGGCCCGCCGCGCCTCCGGGTCGGCCGGGTCGCCGATGGTGCGCACCGCCCCGTAGGCCGTCTTCCCGGCCGCCAGCCGGTAGGTGCCCCGGCCGCCCTCGGGGGTCGGCAGCGCGGCCCCGTCCAGGTCCCCGAAGGTGACGGTCGGCACCCGGTCGACGGCACAGGCGCGCGCGCCGCGGTTGGTCACCGAGAAGCGGACCACGGTGGTCTCGCCCGGCACGGCCTTCGCGCGGACGGTCAGCGCCTTCGCGGCGCACCGGGCGGGCGCGTCCTGCGCCGCGGCGGCCTGGCCCGGCTGCGCGGCCAGCAGCAGGGCGGCGGAGGCGGCGAGGACGGGAACGGTGTGGACGGTACGGATACGCATGGAGGACTCCCCCTGTCACGATCGGGTTCGGTCGGCCGGCCGGAGCCGCGCCTACCCGGTCGCACGCCGGTCATGGCCCCGGGAGTTGCGGCACCGCCGCGCCCGTCAGGAGCCGCGCGACATGGTGGAACTCCACGCCTTCCCGTCCGCCGGGCACGAGCTGCGGTCCGGCGGCAGCGAGCCGTACATCAGGAAGTCGTCGACCTTGCGATGCACACATCTGGACGAGGTGTAACCCGTGTGCCCGTCACCCTTGTTGTCGAGCACCACGGCCGAGGGACCCAGCCGCCGCGCCGTCTCCTCCGCCCAGCGGTACGGGGTAGCCGGGTCGCCGCGCGTACCGACCAGCAGGATCGGCGCGGACGGTACGTCCTTGACCGCGTCCCGTATGTAGTCGGTGCCCTTGGGGCGGCCGTAGCACATCAGCAGCTGGGTCAGCCGGTAGCGGCCGAACACCGGCGACGCGGCCTCGTAGGCGGCGCGCAGCTCGGTGAGATCCCGGGTCACCCGGGCGGCGCTGGGGCGGTCCGGGTCGTCCGCGCAGTTGATCGCCATCAGCGCGGCCGTCAGATTGTCCACGGGCACCCGCTGCGGGTCGGTCAGGCCGGTGCTGCGGCCGGAGCCGTTCGCGCGGACGGGCAGCCCGAAGCCGCCGGTGGAGAAGCTGAGCACCCGGCGCGCGTCACCGTCCTCCACCAGGGCACCGAGCGCCCGCTCCAGGGACGGCCACAGCTCCTTGCTGTACAGGCCCTGCCCGATGGCGCCCACCAGGTCCTGGCCGGAGAACGTGCCGCCGAAGTCCGTGGGCACCGGGTTCTCGTCCAGGGAGCGTACGAGCCGCACCACCTGCTCCTCCGCAGACCGCCGGTCCTGGCCGAACGGGCAGGCCACGTCCGTCGTGCACCAGTCCAGGAAGCCCTCCAGCGCCGTCTGCTGCCCCTGGGCGCCGGCCACCCCTTGCTCGGACAGCGGTTCGGTCAGCGTGTCCACGCCGTCCAGCGCCATCCGGCCGACCTTGCCCGGGAACTGCGCCGCGTACACCGCGCCGAGCCGGGTGCCGTACGAGAAGCCGAGATAGTCCAGCTTCTTCTGCCCGAGGGCCTGGCGTATGACGTCCATGTCGCGGGCCGCGTTCACGGTGCCTATGTGCTTGAGCACCGGCCCGGAGTACCTGGCGCACAGCTCGGCGGCCTGCCGGAGCAAGGTCATGAGCTGCTGCGGGCGTCCTATGTCGGCGCTCGCGTCCGAGCCCGCCGAGTCCGACGGGGGTTCCTCGCCCGCGCCGCAGCTCACGGGGGAGGAGCGGCCCACCCCGCGCGGGTCGAAGGCGACCACGTCGGAGCCGTTGGTCAGGTCCATGAACGCCTTGCCCCCGGCGGCGAGCTGGGACACGCCGGACGCGCCGGGGCCGCCGAAGTTCAGCAGCACCGCGCGGTGGGAGGAACCGGTCGTCCGGTAGCGGGCCAGCGCCAGATCGAGGGTGCCCGCGCCGGGATGCGCGTAGTCCAGCGGCACCGTGACCTTGCCGCACTGCAGGTCCTTGGGCATGTCCGGCCCTGTGCAGGCACCCCAGGCGATCCTCTGGTCGTAGAAGCGGGCCATTCCGGGCCGGTCGGCCGGGTCCGCCGCAGCGGCCGCGGGCGCCGCGGCCACGGCCGCCGGCAGGCTCGCGCCGAGCAGCGCCAGGGCGAGCACGCCCGCACCCGCGCCGCGCCGTACGGCGGACCGTCTGGACTGCTTGACCTCGGCCGGCATCGATCGCCTCCCACGGCGCCCGCGCCCCGAACGGGGGCGGCGCCGTCCTCACCATAAGCGGGCCCCGCGCGGGTCGCCTCCCGGCCGTACGGGCGGTGTCCCCGGCTCCGTCCGGCGGGGGCGGGAGCCTCCGCCCGGGTGAACGCTCCACCTATCCGCGTGGTCCGCGTGGCGATGCCTTGACGTGCGGTTCGAACGATCGTGCCCCCCGAACGGGTGAAAGCCGCCGAGGCCATAACCCGAGTGGTCCGGCCGCGTTCTATGTGGTGCGGGTGACTGCCCGCGACGACTCCTGGGAAGGCAGGGAACCTATGAAACGGGCTACCCGAAACGGTGTGATCGGCGTCGCCGCCGCCTCCGGTGCGATGGCCATGGCCATGCCGGTGTCCGCCGCTTTCGCGGCCGGTGGTGCCAGCGCCGACGGCGCCGCGGTCGGCTCGCCCGGCGTGCTCTCCGGCAACACCGTCCAGGCGCCGGTGAGCGTGCCGGTGAACGCGTGCGGCAACAGCGTCGACGTGGTGGGTCTCCTCAACCCGGCCTTCGGCAACTCCTGCGCGAACACCGGCTCCGCCACCGGCGCGGGTACCGGCGCCAGAGGCGGCTCCGGGCACAACGGCGGCTCCGGGCACCACGGTGCCACCGGGAACAGCGGCGCCTCGGGGCACAGCGGGAACTCCACCCGTGACGCCGTCCCCGGCGCCACCGGCCGCGGCGCCACGGCGAACAGCGTCACCCAGGGATCGCCCGGCGTGCTTTCCGGCAACGGCATCCAGTTGCCGGTCGACCTCCCGGTGAACGCCTGCGGCAACAGCGCGGACGTCGTCGGCGCGCTCAACCCGGCCTTCGGCAACAACTGCGAGAACGCTCCCGACACGCCGACCGCGCCGCCGGTGGCGCCGCCCAGGGAGCAGCCCCCGGCCTCTCAGACGCCTCCGGCCCCGCCGAAGACGGTCCCGCACACCCCCGCGGCGCCGTCCGGGCCCAGCCTCGCGCACACCGGTGCGGACTACGCCGCCCCGGCGCTGGCCGGAAGCGCGGCCTTCATCGTCGCGGGCTCGGCCCTCTACCGGCGTTTCCGCCCCAGCGGCCTGCGCTGATCCCGCTCCACCGCACGGCCCCACCGGACCTGGAACCACCCGGTGGGGCCTTTGTCGTGGCTGCGCCCGGTACGGACCCCGGCGCCGCGGCTCCGGCGTGACGCGGAGCCGTCCGATCGGGAAGGATGCGGCGCGTGCGACCGTGCCCACGGCGGCCCGGCCGCGTCCTTCGACCCCACGGAAACGGAGCGCATCGATGACGTCACCGGCCCCCCAGGAATTCACCGTCACCCGGGCCACCCTGGACGACTGGCCGGTGATCAGCGGCTGGGCGGCGGCCGAGGGCTGGAACCCGGGACTCTCCGACGGCCCCGCCTTCTTCGCCCAGGACCCCGAGGGCTTCTTCCTCGGCCGCATCGACGGCGAGCCGGTGTCCGCGATCTCCGTCGTCAACTACGGCACGGACTACGCCTTCCTCGGCTGCTACCTCGTCCGCCCCGACCTGCGCGGCCACGGGTACGGCCTCACCACCTGGAAGACCGCCCTCGCCCACGCCGGGGAGCGCGTCGTCGGCCTGGACGGCGTCGTGGACCAGCAGGACAACTACCGCCGCTCGGGATTCGAACTCGCCCACCGCACCGCCCGCTACACCGGCCCCGCCCCGGCCGCCGAGCCCGTCACCGGGGTACGCCACGCCCAGCCGGGCGACCTCGACGCGATCACGCGCTACGACAGCGCCTGTACCCCCGCCGACCGCCCCCGCTTCCTCGCCGAGTGGCTCACCGCGCCGGGCCACCACGCCTACGTCCGCCACGACGGCGACCGCCTCACCGGGTACGGGGTGATCCGCCCCGGCGCCGACTGCCTGCGCATCGGCCCCCTCTTCGCCGACACCGCCGACGACGCGCGCGCCCTGTTCGCCGCGCTCACCGCCGACCACACCGGCCTGCGGATCGCCATCGACGTGCCCGAGCCGAACAAGGACGGCGTCGAGATGGCCCTCGCCGCCGGGCTCACCCCGTCCTTCGAGACCGCCCGCATGTACACCGGACCGGTCCGCGAGCACGCGGCCGAGCGGGTGTTCGGCATCAGCACGCTCGAACTCGGCTGATCCGGCGGCCCGTTCGGCGAAATCCCGTTGCCCCGCCGTGGCACGGATGCTGGAGTGGCCCGCATGGACCCCACCGCGGTACTCGCCCGCTACGACCTGCGGATGCGGCGCAACGCCCGCCCCGACGCGCCCGGCGCCCTGATCGAGCGGGCCGGTGCCGTGGTGCGCCAGGTGGCGGGCGAGCGGGGCTGGAACGGCGTCGTCTGGTCCGGCCTCGACGCGGCCGGGGCCGACCGCGCCATTCAGGATCAGATCGCCCGCTTCACGGAGCTGGGACGGGACTTCGAGTGGAAGCTCTACGGCCACGACGGTCCGGCGGACCTGGCCGGGCGGCTCACCGCCGCGGGATTCCGGGCCGATGAGCCGGAGACGCTGATGATCGGCGAGATCGCGGAGCTGCCGCTGGAGGAACGCCTCCCGGACGGCGTCCGCGTGGTCCGGGCCGACGACGCGGCGGGGATCGATCTGGTGGTGGACGTGCACGAGAGGGTCTTCGGCACCGACGGCACCGCCCTGCGCGCCCACCTGCTGGCCCGCCTCGCGGACGCCCCCGGCACGGTCCTCGCCCTGGTCGCGCTGGCCGGGGACGAGCCGGTGGCCTCCGCCCGGCTGGAACTGGTGCCGGGCGGTGACTTCGCCGGACTGTGGGGCGGCGGCACCGTGGAGCGGTGGCGCGGCCGGGGCCTGTACCGGGCCCTGGTCGCCCACCGCGTCCGTGTCGCCGCCGCCCACGGCTGCCGTCATGTCCAGGTGGACGCCTCGGCCATGAGCCGGCCCGTCCTGGAACGCCTCGGACTGCACGCCCTGACCACCACGACGCCGTATCTCTACGAGGTGCGACCCGAGGGTCGGTGACGGCAGACCCGAGGGTCAGTGACGGCGCCCCCGCGTCCGGTCCAGGGCGGCGATGCCCACCGCGGCCAGGGCGATCTGGATCAGCCACTCGATCCAGTCCGGCCCGTCGGTGTCCGCGACCCCCAGGCCGGCCGCGATGGCCGAGCCCAGCAGGGCGGCCAGGATGCCGACGAGGATGGTGACCAGTACGCCGATGTGCTGGCGTCCCGGTACGACCAGCCGCCCCAGCACGCCGATCACGATGCCGATGACGATGGCGCTGATGATCCCTGATATCTCCATGTCCACCCCTAGTGGTCTCGGCCCCTGCTGCAGTGGCATGTGCCCGCTGCGGACGGCGCCAGTCCACCCGGCGCCGCCCCCTGGGGACCCCCGTTCGTAAGGGTGCCCGGGAAGGCGGCGGCCGACGCTGCCGGACGGCGTGTGTCAGGAGGCGGGGACCGTGCGCTCGGGGGTGTTCCAGCCGGAGATCCGCACGTGCGGCGCCGAGCCGCGCAGGTCCGCCGTGCGGTAGGTGGCGGTGAGCGTCACCGACTCCCCGGGCCACAGCCCGACCTGGTTGTCCGACCAGCGCACCGGAAGCACCGGCCGGCCCCGCCCGTCGACCAGATGCGCGTCCGTCAGCAGGGAGGGCGTCCGCCCGCCGCCGGAGCGGCGCAGGGTCACCGTCGTGGTGGACAGGGCACCGGAGGAGGAGGTGGCCGCCGTCGCCGCCACCGGGACCCGCGCCATGGAGGCGAGGCCCTTCAGGTCGGCGTAGCCGGTCGTCGGGGTGTGGAACCAGTCGGTGTGCGCCCAGTCGAGCGTGTCGGGGCGGGTGGAGAGCCAGTACACGTTCCGGCTGACCTCCTTGCCGTCCGGGCCGGTCAGCACCAGGCGCAGCAGATGGGTGCCCGAGGTGCCGCCGGCCTGCCGGGGCAGGGTGAACGCGGTGCTGTGCGCGCCGTCGCCGGGCACGCGCATCCCCGCCACGGTCCGCTCGTGACGCGGGGTGCCGTCCGGGTCGAACAGGGTGGCCCGGGCCGTGAGGCCGGCGGCGGGGGTGTGCCGGTCGTTGACGACGACCACCGAGCGGTCGTCGTAGGAGTACTGGACGTGCAGCGGCTCGCCCGCCTTCTTGGCGCCGAAGTAGGAGCCGTTCTGGTCGAGATGGCGGTCGAAGAGCTGCCAGTGCAGCGAGGTCCAGCCGCTGTTGAGCATCCAGTGCACGATCCCCGTGGCGGG
This sequence comes from Streptomyces sp. NPDC046860, assembly GCF_040645115.1. Taxonomy (NCBI): domain Bacteria; kingdom Bacillati; phylum Actinomycetota; class Actinomycetes; order Kitasatosporales; family Streptomycetaceae; genus Streptomyces; species Streptomyces sp. NPDC046860. The sequence goes on from NZ_JBEYXQ010000011.1 coordinate 117,186, forward strand.
CCGGGCGGCGTCGTGGGCGTTGCGCCGGTACGCCTCGAACTCGGCGCGGACGTTCTCGTACTGGGCGAGCTGCGCCTTGCGCACGTAGTCGGCGAGGCCGGTAGGCGTGCCGTAGCGGCCGGTGAGGGCGTCGTTGTAGAGCTTGAGGGTGGAGAAGACCGCCGAGGGGGAGCGGTGGTACTGCCGGGCCGCCGGGTTCTTCCACAGGGTGTCCAGCTCGGCGGGGGTCAGCATCCGGCGCAGGGTGTCCAGCGTGGGGATGCTCGGGCCCGCGCTGGTCTCGGAGTTGAAGCCGGTGGCGCCGCCCTCGCGCTTGGCGTACCAGTAGACGGGCGGTACCCAGTCGTAGGGGCCGGACATCTTCATGCCCGAACGGCCGAGCAGGGGTGAGGAGTTGTCGGAGGCGGCCGGGATCACCGGGACGCGCCAGTCGGCGGCGGCGAGGGCGTCCAGGTAGTTCTTCTCGATCCGGGCGTCGGGTGCGGCGTCGCTGCCGATCAGGAAGGAGATGACGCTCGGGTGGCCGCGCAGCCGGGCCGCCTCCGCGGCCATGGACGACTTCGCCACCGCGTGGTCGGTGTCGTCCCACTTCTCCCCGGACCCGTCCTCGTTGACCTGGCCCTCCCACTTGTCGCAGCACTCCCAGCCCGGCAGCGTGAGCACGCCGAGCCGGTCGGCCAGGTCGAAGAACTCGTCCGGCTCGATGTGCCCCTCCAGCCGGACCGTGTTCAGCCCGAGGTCGAGGACGTAGCGCAGCCGGTCCTCCGCGTACCGGCGGTCCCAGCGCAGGAACTGGTCGGGCGACCACCCGGCGCCCCGGATCTGCAGGGGCCGCCCGTTGATCCGGTACTGGCGGGCGCCGTCCTTGTCCAGGGGGGCCTGGACGTCACGGACGCCGAAGCTCTGGTGCGCGGTGTCGGAGACGGCACCGGCGACGGACGCGGTGAGCCGCAGGTCGTACAGCGGCTGTCCGCCCATGCCCGCGGGCCACCACACCCTCGGGTTCCGCAGGCGCAGGGCGGGCACGTCGGCGGGGGAGAAGGCGACCGTGCGCGACTGGTGCGGGGCGAGTTCCACCCGGCGGGTCAGGGTCGTCCCGGCCACCGAGCCGGTGACCAGCGCGGTGACCGCCCGGTCGCTGTCGTTGCGCACCCGCGTGCGCACCGTGAGGTCGGCACGGGCCAGCGAGGGCACGGCCAGCTCGGTCACCACGTGCGTGTCGCCCAGCGCCACCGGGCCGCCGCGCCGCACGAGGACGTCGCGGACCAGGCCCATGTTCTGGTCCGGGGGCGGCTGGAGCCAGTCCAGCCAGCCCATGCTGAGGTCCCGGTTCGGGTTGTTGGGCCGCACCCGGAAGGCGACCGTGTTCCGGCCGGCCCGCACCAGCGGCGTGATGTCCAGCTCATGACGGGTGTAGGCGCCGTTCACCTGCGCCTGCGTCGCCACCCGCCGGCCGTTCACGTACACCTCGGCACCCGGCACGACCCCGCTGAAGTCGAGGCGGGTGCGCCGGGAGGTGTCCGCCACCGTGAAGTCGGAGCGGTACCACCAGGGCACCTGGAAGTCGGCCTTCGGGATTCCGCTCAGGTTGGTGGAGCGGAACGGGTCCGGGTAGCGGCCCTCGGCCAGGAGCGCGGCCAGGACCGTGGAACGGGGTCCCGCGTGGTGCCAGCCGCGCGTCGGATAGCCGGGGGAGGAGACGGCGGCGGCCGCGTCGCGCACCTCGGCCGTGGACCGGAGGGCGAAGGAGGTGAGCGGTGTCGCCGATCCCGCGCCGCCGGGGACGGGGGTCGCGCCGGGCGCCGGACCGGACGCGGGAGCGCGGTTCTCCGGGCCCGCCCAGGCGGTGGTGGTGAGGGTGCCGATCAGACCGAGGAGCGCGGCGGCCGTGGCGAGACGGCGGCGGGCGGGGCGAGCGGACAGGGCGGACTCCAGCCTCGAGAGGTCACGGAACGCTGTGGTCCGGCTCAAGCTAGAAAGCGCCACGAACCGTGTCAAAGACCCCGCGCAAGGACGCGCCGCCCCGGCATGCGAGGAGGCCGGTCCGCTCCGGCGGACCGGCCTCGCGTCCTTCGTTGTCGTTCGTGGGCTGCGTGCGGTCCTCCTTCCGTCGCACCGAGCGGACTCGACCGCGTCCGGTGGGCCAGCGGTGGAGTGCCGCATATCGCGTATCCGTCTATTCTGCTCCTTTTATTCCCGTATGGGTAGGGGTGTTCGGGAATTCCTCGCACCGGTTTCGCGCCCCGCCTCAGACGCCCGCCTCCACGGGCTCCGGCCGCTCGATCCCGCACCGCAGCCGGTGCAGACCCCGGCGCGCGTGGCTCTTGACCGTGCCCAGCGGCCAGCCCGTGCGCGCGGCGATCTGGGGCTGGGTGAGGTCCTCGTAGAAGGCCAGGTAGAGCACCTGGCGCTGGGCCGCCGGGAGCCGTCCCAGCTCGCGCCGGACCAGGAGCCGGTCGAGCACCGCCTCCGGATCGGCGCCGAGGGCGGAGCGGGAGAGCGTCGCGGCCGCCGCCGCGACCAGCTCGCCCCGCCGGGCCCGGGCCGCCAGCGCGTCGAAGATCTTGCGCCGGGTGATGCCGACGATCCAGCCGCCCAGCGGCCCGCGTTCGGGGCGGTAGCCCGCACGGCCCCGCCAGACCCCGAGGAACACCTGCTGGGTCACGTCCTCGGCCTCGCCGGCGTTGCCGAGCGCGCGCCGGGCGAGCGCGTACACCAGCGACGACCAGCGGCGGTAGACGGCCGCGAGACTGTCCTCGTCCCCCGCGACCAGCCCCCGCGCCAGCGCCTCGTCGCCGTACGGGTCCCCGGCCGCGGGCGGCTCGGTGGGCGGCGGTGTCGGGTACGAGGTCATGACCTGGCTCCTCGGGTGGGACGTCCTGGTCATCGTGGAAGGCCGTACCGGACCGCGACAACTCGCATCGTTTCTGCGTCGTTACCGGCGTACAGTCGACGTATGGAGTACGAAGCGGCGGACACCGGCACGGACCCCGTACCCGGCGCCGGGCTCACCACGGGCGCCCTGGCCCGCAGGCTCGGGGTCTCGCCCACCACCCTGCGCTCCTGGGACCGCCGCTACGGGCTCGGCCCCGCCGCCCGCGCCGACGGCAGACACCGCCGCTGGACCCCGGACGACGTGGCCGTGCTGGAGGCGATGTGCCGTCTGACCTCCTCCGGAGTGCCGCCCGCCGAGGCGGCGCGCGCCGCCCGCGACACCACGCGGCCGCCCGCACTCCCCGCACCCGCCCCCGCGACCCGCTCACGTGCCCCCGGCGCGCTGCCGCTCGGTGACGTGCGCCAGGAGTGCCGGGGGCTGGCCCGGGCCGCCGTCCGCCTCGACGCACCGGCCGTCGAGGAGCAACTCGACGCGGTCGTCAGCGAGTACGGCCTCACCGTCGCCTGGCAGGACGTCATGGCGCCCGCCCTGCACGCGGTGGGCCGCAAGTGGGTCTCCTCGGGCGACCGCTACATCGAGGTCGAGCACCTGCTGTCCTGGCACGTCTCCACGGCCCTGCGCCGCCACACCCCCCGGCCGCGCCCGTCCGGCACCCCGGTGGCCGGCCCCGTCCTGCTCGCCTGCGCCCCCGACGAGCAGCACACCCTCCCGCTGGAGGCCCTCAACGCCGCGCTCGTCCAGCACGGCGTCCCCACAAGGATGTTCGGCAGCGCCGTCCCCGCCGACGCGCTCGCGGCGGCCGTACGGCGCCTGGGCCCGGCCGCCGTCGTGCTGTGGGCCCAGGCCCGCGGCACCGCGAGCCTGCCGCTGGCCCGGCACCTCGCGGCCATGGAATGGGGCGTGCGCGGCGCCCGCGCCCAGCCGCTGATGATGCTCGGCGGACCCGGCTGGGCGGGACACACCTGCCGGGGCATGCTCCGCCCGACCGGCCTGGCCGACGCCGTCGACACCCTCGTCGCCGCCTACGGCACCGGAGCCGGCCGCGACCTCACTCCAGCCCGCGAGCGTGCTTGAAGCGCTCCAGCCCGTCCTTGAGGTCGACGATCGGGTCCGGGTAGTCGCCGATCGCGGCCCGCTCGGACCCGCTCAGCTTCCACGGCTCGTGCACCGCCCGCCCCTCGACGTCCGCCAACTCCTCGACCCAGCGCCGCACATACTCGCCGTCCGGGTCGTACCGCTTGGCCTGGGTGGTCGGGTTGAGCACGCGGTTGGGCCGGGTGTCGGTGCCCGTCCCCGCCGTCCACTGCCAGTTGAGCTGGTTGTTGGCCACGTCCCCGTCGACCAGCAGGTCCAGGAAGTGCCGGGCGCCCACCCGCCAGTCCACGTACAGCGTCTTGGCCAGGAAGCTCGCCGTCAGCAGCCTGCCCCGGTTGTGCATCCAGCCCTCGTGCCGCAGCTGCCGCATCGCCGCGTCCACGATCGGATAGCCGGTGCGGCCTTCCTTCCACGCCTGGATGTCCGCCTCGGCCCGGCTGCCGGTACGCCAACGGTCGCGCCTGGTGCGGTAGTCGGCGTGCGACACCTTCGGACGCACCGCCAGCACCTGCCGGTTGAAGTCGCGCCAGGCCACCTGCCGCACGAACGCCTCCGCGCCCGCGCCGCCCGCGATCCGCGACCGGTGCACGAGTTCCACCGGTGAGACGGTCCCGAAGTGCAGATGCGGGGAGAGCCGCGAGGTGCCGTCCCCGGCCAGGTCGTCGTGCCGGTCCTCGTACGCGTCGATCCCCGAGCGCAGCCAGGCCGCCACCATCCGGCGCGCCTCGGCCTCCCCGCCCTCGGCGAGCCCCGGCGAGGTGCCCGTCACCGCCTCACGCGAGGGGATCTCCTCGGAGCCGAGCCCCTCCGGCACGCTCACCTTCCGTGGCGCGGCCAGCGGTTCCCGCAGCGACTGCCCGGACCAGCGGCGGAAGTACGGGGTGAACACCGCGAAGTGGTCCGAGCCGGCCGGGGTCACCGTGCCGGGCTCGACGGCACCGGTCACCGTGTCGTGGACGTGCAGCCTGCGCCCGTCCGCCTCCAGCGCGCGGCGCAGGGCGTGTTCGCGGCGGTGGGCGTAGCCGCTGGCGTCGGCGGCCAGGTGCACCTCGTCGGCGTCCGCCTCGGCGACCACCTTGCACACCTCGGTCACCAGGTCGCCCGAGCGCACCACGAGCCGGCCTCCGCGCTCGCGCAGCCCGGCTTCCAGGTCGCGCAGGCAGTCGGCGAGGAACGCCAGCCGGTTGGGCGCCGCGAACCCCGCGTCCTCGATGGCGTCGTCGCGCACGAACAGCGGCACCACCTCCCGGGCGCCGTCGAGCGCCGCGCGCAGCGGCGGATGGTCGTGCAGGCGAAGGTCGGAGGTGAACAGGACGACCGAGGTGTTCATCGAACGGCTCCGGAGCAGGGGATGCGGACGGTGGACTCTTCCGGGCGAGGACGCCGTACGGACGCGGCCGTCAACGCCCGGCCCGCGTTTTCAGCCTCCGCTTTCCGGGACGCCGCTTCCCCGTCGGCGGAGCGCCCCCCTGCACCGCGGCCCGCGCGATGTTGCGGGCCATTCCCCCGAACACGATCGCGTGGAAGGGCGACACCGACCACCAGTACGCCTGGCCGAGCAGCCCGCGCGGGTGGAACAGGGCCCGTTGCCGGTAGCGGCTGCGGCCTTCGCCGTCCTGCTCGGCGTACATCTCCAGCCAGGCCAGGCCGGGCAGCCGCATCTCGGCCCGCAGCCGCAGCAGACGGCCCGGCTCGATCTCCTCGACCCGCCAGAAGTCCAGCGAGTCGCCCACCCGCAGCCGCTCCGCGTCCCGGCGGCCCCGGCGCAGGCCCACCCCGCCCATCGCCCGGTCCATCCAGCCGCGCAGGCTCCAGGCGAGCGGGAAGGAGTACCAGCCGTTGATGCCGCCCACCCCTTCGATCACCCGCCACAGCCGGTCCAGCGGGGCGTCCACCAGCGTCTCGCGCTCGTCGGTGTACAGGCTGCCGCCCGCCCAGTCGGGGTCGGTCGGCAGCGGATCGCTGGGCGCGCCGGGCACCGACGCCGAGGACCAGCGGGTGACCACCTTCGCCTCCCGCACCCGGCGCAGGGCCAGCCGGACCGCCTCGTCGAAGGTGAACGGATGCCCGGGCGGGTCCGGCAGATAGCGCCGGATGTCGTGCTCGCGGCACACCACCTCGTAGCGCAGCGACTCCGTCAGCGGCCGGGCGATGGACGCGGGCACCGGGGTCACCAGGCCCACCCAGTGGCTGGACAGCCCCGGCGTGAGCATCGGCACGGACAGGATCAGCCGGTGCGGCAGATGGGCGAGCTGGGCATACCTGAGCATCATCTGCCGGTACGTCAGTATGTCCGGGCCGCCGATGTCGAAGGTCCGGTTCACGTCCTCCGGCAGCCGCGCGGACCCCACCAGCAGCCGCAGCACGTCCCGGACACCGATCGGCTGGATACGGGTGTGCACCCAGCTCGGGGTCACCATCACCGGCAGCCGCTCGGTGAGGTAGCGCAGCATCTCGAAGGAGGCCGAACCGGAGCCGATGATCACCGCCGCGCGCAGCACCGCGGTGGGCACCCCGGACGCCATCAGGATGTGCCCGACCTCGGCGCGCGAGCGCAGGTGCGGCGACAGCTCCCGCTCCGGCACCCCGGCCGGGGTGAGCCCGCCGAGATACACGATCCGGCGGACCCCGGCCGCCTTCGCCTGCTCACCGAAGACATGGGCCGCGCGGCGGTCGGTCTCCTCGAAGTCCTCCCCGCTGCCCAGCGCGTGCACCAGGTAGTAGGCGACGTCGACGTCCCGCATCGCCTCCGCCAGCGACCCGGCGTCCGTGACGTCGCCCTGGGTCACCTCCACGTCACCGGCCCACGGGTGGTCCCGCAGCTTGCGGGGGGTGCGGGCCAGGCAGCGCACCTGGTGCCCGGCGGCGAGCAGTTCCGGTACGAGCCTGCCCCCGATGTAGCCGGTGGCGCCGGTCACCAGGCAGCGCAGGCCGCCCCCGGAGTCGTCGTCGTTCATCGTGTTCCGGCTCCTCGCATCGTCGATCACCCGTGGTCCGCCACGGGCTCCCAGTGATCCCTTCCCGCCCGGCGCCGTTCGTGGATGCGGTTGTGCCGGACGGCGTACAACGGCATGTGCGAGTGATAGCCGGGCAGCCGGTGAGGTACAGGTCTTGTCGTCCCGTCCGTAGCGTCCGCCGGAGGTGTCCGCAGCCATGAGTGCGAAGGTGCTGGAGCGTTTTCCCGCAGGTTCACCGCGCGGCTCCTGGCCGGCGGAGGAGTACGCCGCCGCCCGCCGGGCCGAGGGCGAACCCGCGACGGTCGTCATGGACCTGAAGTCGGACGCCTTCCTGGTCGTCGTCGAGGGCCTCGCGGACGACTAGGCGCCGGGCCGGTCCTGATCCGCCCTCAGCGGACGAGCGCCTCCAGATGTGCCCTGCGGGTCTCGGCCGTCTGGCCCTGGATCAGCAGGAACATCCCCTCGCGGGCCAGGCGTTGGGCCTTCGAGGTCACGGACATCGAGCGGCCGCCGCCCGCCACCACCGCTGCCGTGGTGGCAGCGTTCAGTGCCGCGTAGGCCTCCGCGCGCACCGCCAGGCGTTCCTCCGTCCGGGCCAGGGGGGACGGGTGGTCGGCCAGGGCGTAGGCACGGGCGCGGACGTCCGCCAGCCTCGCCCGCAGCGGGGCCGCCGTCGCGTCGTCCAGCAGTGACAGCGCCGCAGAGGCCACGCCGAAGACCGCCGGGCTGGTGTTCAGGGTCTTCGCCCGGTCGGTGGGGGCCCAGCCCGCGTACGGGACGCGCAGGGCCACGGCCTCCTCGGGCACGCGCAGCCCGTCCAGCTCCAGGGAGACCGTGTGCGCCGCGGTCAGCGCCGCCAGCCGCAGCGGAGCGGAGGCGCTGAGGCCCGGCCGCTCGCGTGCGTCCACGAAGGCGAACACCGCCTCGTCGTCGTCCGTCAGGCCGGCCAGCAGCAGCACGTCGTTCAGCCCCCAGCCGGTGTACCAGGGGACGGTCCCGTCGAAGCGCCAGCCCGTGCCGTCGCGGCGGGCCCGGACCGGGGCCCTCGGGTGGGCGCGGAGCTGGGCGTACGCCACGCCGGAGAGCAGCTCGCCTCGCGCCAGGGGCCCCAGCAGGCGCTCACGGGCGGCCGGTTCGCCCCGGACGAGGATCTGGACCGGGGTGTGGTGCTGCGACTGGACGAACCAGGTCGAGCCGCAGGCGCCCGCCAGGATCTCGGACACCTCCCGCACCACGGCGGGCGGTGCCGCCGAGCCGCCGTACCCGGCGGGTGCCGTCATGCCGGGCAGCCCGGACCGCTTCACGGCCTCGATGTGGCTCGCGGGCACGCCCTCCTGGTCCACCCGTTCCGCCTCGGGCTCCAGCAGCTCCGCGGCGAGCAGGCGGGCACGGGCGACGAGGGGATGGTCGGTGATCGTCATGCGTCACTTCCTACCCCCGAACCCCCGGAGAAGATGACTGGCGCCTCCGTAGTTTTACGTATAACCTCTCCCGCTAACCACCCCCACCGGAAGGCCCCGATGCGCCGCGTTGCCCTGGTCACCCTCGTCGTCGACGACTACGACGAAGCGGTCCGCTTCTACACCGAGGCCCTCGGATTCCGGCTGGCGGAGGACGAGCCCCGCCCCGACGGCTCGCGCTGGGTCGTCGTGGAGCCCGGCACCGGGGCGGGCGCCGGCACCGGCCTGCTGCTCGCCCGCGCCAAGGGCGACGCCCAGCGGGCCCGGATCGGCGACCAGACCGGCGGCCGCGTCGGCTTCTTCCTGCACACCGACGACTTCGCCCGCGACCACGCCCGGATGACCGCCCACGGGGTGACCTTCCTGGAGGACCCGCGCCACGAGCCGTACGGCACGGTGGCCGTCTTCCAGGACCTCTACGGCAACCGCTGGGACCTGCTCCAGCCCGCCGCATGAACGCCGCCTGAACGCCGCCCGAACGCCCGCTCGGGCCCGCCTGAACCCCATCCGCACGATCCGCCGAGGAAGCACGCCATGACCGCGCCCCGCATCGACACCGAGACCCTCCGCCGGCTGCCCAAGGCGGTCCTGCACGACCACCTCGACGGCGGCCTGCGCCCCGCCACCGTCATCGAGCTCGCGGCCGCGGTCGGTCACACCCTGCCCACCACCGACCCCGAAGAACTGGCCGCCTGGTACGTCGAGGCCGCGAACTCCGGCGACCTGGTCCGCTACATAGCCACCTTCGAGCACACCCTCGCCGTGATGCAGAACCGCGAGGGCCTGCTGCGCGTCGCCGAGGAGTACGTCCTCGACCTCGCCGCCGACGGCGTCGTCTACGCCGAGGTGCGCTACGCCCCCGAGCTGAACACCCGGGGCGGGCTCACCCTCGCCGAGGTCGTGGAGACCGTGCAGGAGGGGCTCGCCACCGGCATGGCCAAGGCGGCCGCCGCCGGGACGCCGGTACGCGTCGGCACCCTGCTGTGCGGCATGCGGATGTTCGACCGGGTCGGCGAGGCCGCCGAACTCGCCGTCACCTACCGCGACGCCGGGGTGGTGGGCTTCGACATCGCGGGCGCCGAGGACGGCTTCCCGCCCGCCGACCACCTGGCCGCCTTCGAGCGGCTGCGCGCCGAGAGCGTGCCGTTCACCATCCACGCGGGCGAGGCGTACGGCCTGCCCAGCATCCACCAGGCCGTCCAGGTCTGCGGCGCCCAGCGGCTCGGCCACGGCGTCCGCATCACCGAGGACATCGTGGACGGCAAGCTCGGCCGCCTGGCCGGCTGGGTCCGCGACCGCCGGATCGCGCTGGAGATGTGCCCGACCTCCAACCTCCAGACCGGCTGCGCCACCTCCATCGCCGAGCACCCCATCACCGCCCTGAAGGACCTCGGCTTCCGGGTCACCCTCAACACCGACAACCGCCTGGTCTCCGGCACCACCATGACCCGCGAGATGGCGCTGCTGGTCGAGCAGGCCGGCTGGAGCGTGGCGGACCTGCGCACGGTCACCGTGAACGCGGTCAAGAGCGCGTTCATCCCGTTCGACGAGCGCAACGCGCTCATCGAGGACGTCATCCTGCCGGGCTACGCCGCGGCCCTCTGAAGCAGTCCCTTGACGTAGGCGGCCTGTCCGACGTGCTGGAGATCGTCGGACAGGACGCTCACCAGGCGCACGCCCAGCGTGACCGGCGGCTCCCAGCGCTCGTCCACGACCCGCTCCAGGTCCTTGGCGGCCAGGGAGCGCAGCACGCCGAGGGTCTGGTCGTGCACGGCGTCGTAGTACCCGGCCAGCAGGACGGTCGAGGGCACCCGGACCCGCGCGGCCTGTTCGGCGCTGTGACCGTAGCCGGTGTCCTGGTGCGGCAGGTCCAGGCCGAAACGCTCGGCCCAGTCCAGCGACAGCCACACCTGGTCGAGCCCGAAGGCTTCGGCGACGTGGTCGTCCTGCACCCGGCTGAGATGCCACAGCAGCCAGGCGATGGAGTTCGCCCCGGGCGCGGGGGAGCGGTCCAGATCGTCCGGGCCGAGATCGGCGAGAACGGCGTGGACCTCCTCCCGGATACGGTCGTAGCCCTCGATGAGGATCTCCTTCGCGTACATGTTCCCACCCTCGCGCATCCCCGCGCCCGGCGCGAGGGCGTGACCTCACCCCGGCTCGCGGGGCAGCGCGTCCGGCGTGCCGAGGAGCCCGATCAGCGCCCGGGCGCCCGGACTGGTGGCCCGCTCCGGCGGCAGCAGGACCACCGTCTCGTACGCCGCCTCGGGCATCCCCTTCAGCGGGACCGCCGTGAGCGAGGTCCGCTTGTGCCGGAAGTGCCGGGGGACGACCGCGATGCCGAGGTTCTCGTCCACCAGGTCCAGCAGGCTGTGCACGTCGTTGACCTCCAGCGCGACCGTGCGGCGCACCCCGGCCGCGGCGAACGCGGCGTCGGTGGCCCGGCGCGGCCCCCAGTCGGGGTGGAAGTCCACGAACACCTCCCCGGCCAGCTCCGCCGGGTCCGGCACGGCGCCGAGCGCGGCGAGCCGGTGCCCGGGGTGGCACAGCACGGTCATCGGCTCGCCGGCCAGCGGCAGCGAACGCAGCTGGTCGCCGTCGGCCGGTGTCCGGTAGGCGAAGGCCAGGTCCAGCCGGCCCGCCGACACCCCCTCGGCCAGCGCCCCCGAACCGCTCTGCCGCAGCCGGATCTCCACGTCCGGGTGCTCCCGTCGGAACGCCGCCAGCAGCCCGGCCACGTGCACCCCGGCGATGCACTGCTCGGCGCCCAGCGCCAGCGTGCCGCGCAGCACCCCCTGCACCGCCGCCACCGCCTCGTGCGCGGAGCGCACCTGCGCGAGGATGCGCTCGGCCTCCACCAGCAGGGCCCGCCCGGCCTCCGTCAGCGTCACCCGGCGGGTGGTGCGCACGAAGAGGGGCGCCCGCAGTTCCCGCTCCAGGGAGCGGATCGACGCCGAAAGGCCCGACTGGGACACCATCAGACGCTCGGCGGCTCGGGTGAAGTGCTGGTCCTCGGCGACCGCGACGAAATGCTGGAGGTGACGCAGTTCCATGATTGAGAAGCCTAGCCGCTGAAATCCATCGGATTCTTCTGTTGGACCACTGATCGGGTTCCGGGGAAGAGTGGGGGAGGCTGCCGGACACCCAGGCGTCCGGTGCCGGGAAGACCGAGTGCCAACCCTTATGGAGTCGCGTTGTACACCGCACACCCCGACCGCTACGCCGACCTTCCCTACCGGCGCTCCGGACGCAGCGGACTGAAGCTCCCCGCGCTGTCGCTCGGCCTGTGGCACAACTTCGGCCCCGACCGTCCGGTGGAGACCCAGCGCGCGATCCTGCGCCGCGCCTTCGATCTCGGGATCACCCACTTCGACCTCGCCAACAACTACGGCCCGCCCCCCGGCGCCGCCGAGTCCGCCCTCGGTGAGGCGCTGAAGGCCGACTTCACGCCGTACCGCGACGAACTCGTCATCTCCACCAAGGCGGGCTATCTGATGTGGCCCGGCCCGTACGGGGAATGGGGCTCGCGCAAGTCCGTGCTGTCCTCGCTCGACCAGAGCCTGACGCGGATGGGCCTGGACCACGTCGACATCTTCTACTCGCACCGCTTCGACCCCGAGACCCCGCTCGAGGAGACCATGGGCGCGCTGCACTCGGCGGTCCAGCAGGGCAAGGCGCTCTACGTCGGCGTCTCCAACTACTCGGCGGAGCAGACCCGCGACGCGGCACGCATCCTCGGTGAGCTGGGCACCCCGCTCCTCATCCACCAGCCCCGCTACTCCCTCCTGGACCGGCGCCCGGAGGACCAGGGGCTGCTGGACACGCTGGACGAGCTCCAGGTCGGCTCCATCGTCTACTCCCCGCTGGAGCAGGGCCTCCTGACCGGCCGCTACCTCGACGGCATCCCCGAGGACTCGCGTGCCGCGAGCGACAGCCCCTTCCTGAAGTCCGACGCCCTCACCGAGGACCTGGTCGGCCGGCTGCGCGCCCTGAACGAGATCGCCGGCTCGCGCGGCCAGTCCCTGGCGCAGATGGCCCTAGCCTGGGTGCTGCGGGGCGGCCGGGTCACCTCCGCCCTCGTCGGCGCGAGCAGTGTCCGGCAACTGGAGGACAGTGTCGGCGCCATCCGGAATCTGGAATTCGACGCGGATGACCTGGCCCGTATCGACGCCATCGTGAAGAACTGAACTCGCCGGTACGGCCGTAGCGGAAGGCGGGAGTTTTTCTCGCCTTCACAAATTCTTCGCGTATTCCGGTGCGGGCGGCACCGAATTCCTGCCGCACCACGGAAGCGGCCGGCGGAAGCAGAGCCCAGGGGTGCCTCGCCCCTGGGCTCTTCCCATGCGTGAACTGGCGGGCCCGGCGGCCGGTGCGCCGTCCTTGGTCGATTATCCGCCAAGTAATGGGCGGCACTCCCGTGCGTCACATGATTCGGCCAGAATCGGGGCATCGCATATGCCAGGAGAGTGGCCGGAAAGACATGGTGACAGTGTTTCCGATGTGGCGATACTCGAAATACCAGGGGCACTTCACCGCACAGGAGCCGCACGGAAAAGAGAGGGCCCGGTCGGCACACCGGCGAGGCAACGGGGGAGTGATCGTGCACGATGAATTCCTGTGCCATGTCACCGCGTACGGGATCTGCGGCGGTCAGCGGGTAGGGGTGCCGCTCGGCACCTATCGCGCGCCCACTCTCGCGCTCGCCCTGTGGTGGCTGCGCGACCGCGCCTCCTGGATCGCCGAACGCCTGGACCCCAGCCCCGAGGGGGAGAAGATCCCGGCGGGCGCCCTCGTCCCCGTCGCGGACACCGTGGCCGACGTCCCCACCCTGCTGCGCGCCTGGTGCTCCGACGACCTCCGGCAGGAAATGGTCGCCGACGAACTGGCCGGCGGACGTCTGGTGCGGATCGCGGCGAGCGACGACACCACCGAGTACGAGCTGCTGGCCGAGTCGATCGACGCCCTGCGCATGCAGCGCACCGTCCCCGCCTTCGTCGTCCCGGTGGCCTGACCGCGAGACCCCAGGTGCGAGGCGGTCCCGGCGGACCGGGCGGACGCGTGCGCACGGTGTGTACATCGGGTGGAATGCGCGGGCCGAGCCGGGGTACCAGCATCAGAGGTAACAGGCGACCGGCGGGACCGGGCTTTTCGAGAGAGACACCATGACCGAACACCTGGGCGTGGCAGTGGCAGTGATACCGACTGGTTTCGACGTACCCGTGGAACCCCTTCGGCGTGCGGCGCACTACACCGGAGAGCCGGGCTGCATCGCCGACGCGCGGGCCTTCGCCGCCCGCTTCCTGGAGCAGTTGCGCACCGAGTGGTGCGCGACCGTCGACAGCCGTACGGGCGGGGAGCTGCTGCTCGTCGTGAGCGAGCTGGTCACCAACGCGGACCGGCACAGCGGGGGTCCGTACATCCTGGAGATGGAGGGCACCGACAGCGCGGTCAGCGTCTCGGTGTACGACAGCAGCGTGGCCCTGCCCCGCTTCTACCCCAGGGACCCCGAGCGGGTCGGCCACCACGGCCTGGAGATCGTGCGCGCGGTGTCCTCGGAGATCACCGTGCACCGGGTGCCCGTGGGCAAGTGCGTGCGCGCGCTGATCCGCTTCGACGACTGAGCGACGGCTCGCGCGACCCTGGGGGACGCCGGCCGGTCGACGGTCGGCGCATTCGCATGCCCGGCCCTCTCCGCACGCGTTCCGGAGTCCCCCTGGTGCATCGCCACCCCGCACGGCCGCGCGCGGCCACGGACACGGCGAAGGGCGGCCCGGCCGTGGGCCGGACCGCCCTTTGTCCGAGGCTCAGGACGCCGAGGCGCCGGACTCAGGCGCAGCCCAGCTCGCCGAGCATGCCCTGACGCAGCCGCGCGATGATGCGCTTGATCAGACGGGAGACGTGCATCTGGGAGCAGCCGAGCTTCTCGCCGATCTCCGCCTGCGTGGCCTCCTCCACGAACCGCATGTGGATGATCTGCCGGTCGCGCTCGCTCAGTTCGGCCATCAGCGGGGCGAGGGCGTGGAAGTCCTCCACCAGCCGCAGGCCCTCCTCCTCGACGCCGATGAAGTCGGCGAGGACCGCCTCGCCGTCCTCGCGGCCGTCGCCGGTGAGGGCGGCGTCCAGCGAGCTGGAGTTGTAGCCGTTGGAGGCCAGCTGGCCCTCGACGACCTGCTCCTCGGTGATGTTCATCAGCGTGGCCAGCTCCGCCACGGTCGGGTCGCGGTCCAGCCGGCTCGACAGCTCCTCGCGGGCCTTGGCCAGCTCCACGCGCAGCTCCTGGAGGCGGCGCGGCACGTGCACGGCCCAGGTGGTGTCGCGGAAGAACCGCTTGATCTCACCGACGATGTACGGCAGCGCGAAGGACGTGAACTCCACCTCGCGCGAGACCTCGAACCGGTCGATCGCCTTGATCAGGCCGATCATGCCGGTCTGGACGATGTCCTCCATGTCGTCGCCCCGGCCCCGGAAGCGTCCGGCGGCGAAGCGGACCAGCGACATGTTCATCTCGATGAGGGTGTTGCGCGCGTACTGGTATTCGTGCGTGCCCTCTTCGAGCTCCGTCAGGCGACGGAAGAACTGCTTCGACAGCGCCCGCGCGTCACGCGGGGCCACGGAAGCGGGGTCCGCGATACCAGGAAGGATCTCCTCGTCCGTCCTGTCCTGCGCGGTCTTCCCCGCGACCTCTGCTTGTGACCGGATGCCGACGGCGGTGTCCATTACCTCTCCCAAGTAAGTCACGGTGCTACGACTGCTCCTCGGGCCCCGGCTGCCCGGGGCCGCGGATGTCGCGTGGTCCCCGGTTACCCGGAGATCCCCGCCCCATGCACGTCTTCTCTCACGGGCCGGGTACCCCCGGTCACGCGACGCATGCGGACGAATTTCGACGTGGCTCGAAATCGACGAAGTGGCTTGATCTTATCGCCCCCCGACCGATGAGTCCGGGGGCGGGGCGCGGTCGGTACTGGTGAGCGCGCGACCGGCGCGGCGACCCGCACAGGAGGTCCCCATGACCAACGGTGGTTTCACCACATGTCTCTGGTTCGACGGCCAGGCCGAGGAGGCGGCCCACTACTACGTCTCCGTCTTCAAGGACTCCGGCGTCGGCCGGGTCACCCGCTGGAGCGAGGCCGGCCCAGGTGAGCCCGGGACCGTCCTCACCGTCGAGTTCACCGCCAACGGCCAGAAGTTCGTCGCCCTCAACGGCGGTCCCGAGTTCACGTTCAGCGAGGCCATCTCCTTCCAGATCCTCTGCGCCGACCAGCGGGAGGTCGACCACTACTGGGACCGGCTGATCGAGGACGGCGGCGAGGGCGGCCCCTGCGGCTGGCTCAAGGACAAGTACGGCGTCTCCTGGCAGGTCTGTCCCGAGCGGCTGCTCGACATGACCCGGGACCCCGACCCGCGGAAGGCCGCCCGCGCCTTCGGCGCCATGATGAAGATGGGCAAGCTCGACCTGGCCGCCCTGGAGAAGGCGTACGCGGGCGAATGAACGGCCCTGACGCCCGGTCACGCCCTCTCGGCGAGCACCTCGCCGATCGTGTGCCGGGCGTTCTCGGCCAGCGCCGGATTGGTGTGCCAGTAGTAGGGGAGCTGGACCAGGGCGATGGACAGCGCCCAGCCCCGGCCGCGCGCCCACTCGGCGTCGTCCGCCCTTACCGCGTCACGGAAGACGCCCCGGGCGGAGGCGGGCAGCAGGTTCCAGGCCACGATCAGGTCCACGGCCGGGTCACCCACGCCCGCGCAGCCGAAGTCGATCACCGCGCTCAGCCGCCCCTCGGCGGTGACCAGCACATTGCCGGGGGACAGGTCGCCGTGCGCCCAGGCGGGCGGCCCGGTGTGCGCGGGCGCGGCGAGCGCCGACTCCCACCGGGCCGTCGCCCGGGCGGTGTCGACGCGGCCCGCGAGCCGGGCCAGCGCGTCACGGGTCTCCCCGTCCTGGCCGGGGAGCGGGCCGCCCCGGTAGCCCCGCGGCGCGTCCGCGGCCGGGGTGCGGCGCAGGGCGGCCACGAACTCCCCCAGCTCCGCGGCCAGTCGCTCCGGCCGCCGTACGGCGCCCGCGACCGGGTTGGCGCCGTCCAGCCAGCGGTAGACCGACCAGGGCCAGGGGAAGTCGCCGTCCGGCTCCCCGGCGCCCACCGGCTCGGGCGCGGCCACCGGCAGGCCGGGGCCCAGGCGGGGCAGCCAGTCCCGCTCGTGCGTCACGTCCGCGACCGCGCCCGGATGGCGGGGGAGCCGCACCACCAGCTCCGGCCCGAGGCGGAACATGGCGTTCTCCGTGCCGGACGACCTCAGCCGGGTCACCGGCAGCCGCGCCCACGCCGGGAACCGCCGGGCCACCAGGCGGCGCACCAGCGGCGCGTCGATGTCGATCTCACCCGTACGCATCTTCTGGGAACTCACCGGCCCCATCCAAGGGCCCACGGGTTCCCCCTGTCGACCGGAAAAACCGGGACCACCGAACGGCACACCGTCCCCGAGCGCGCCGACCACCGGGTGGTTAGCGTGATGTTCCGGGACGAACCGTCGATACGAGAGGGCCGACCATGGCCGTGCAATCCGAAGGAACGCCCTGCTGGGCCGACGCGATGTTCACCGACCTGGAGGGCGCCAAACAGTTCTACGGAGACGTCCTCGGCTGGACCTTCGGCGAGTCGTCGTCCGAGTACGGCAACTACACCCAGGCGTACGCGAACGGCAAGGCGGCCGCCGCCGTCGTCCCGCCCATGCCCGGTCAGGAGGGGGCGTCGCAGTGGTGCCTCTACTTCGCCTCGCCGGACGCCGCCGCGACCGCGGCGAAGATCCGGGAGAGCGGCGGCGACGTGCTGATGCAGCCGATGCGGGTGGGCGACTTCGGCACCATGTGCCTCGCCCGTGAACCCAGCGGCGCCGTGTTCGGCGTCTGGCAGGGCGACGCCCACGAGGGCTTCGAGGCGGTCGCCGAGCCCGGCGCCTACTGCTGGGCGGAGGTGTTCACCCGCGAGCCGGACAAGGCGGACGCGTTCCTGTCGTCCGTCTTCCCCTACCGGATGAAGGAGATGGCGGACGAGCACGTCGACTTCCGGCTGTTCGACCTCGGCGCCGACCCGGTGCTCGGCCGGATGCGGATGGGCGAGGAGTTCCCGGCCGAGGTGCCGTCGTACGTCAACGTCTACTTCACCGTGGACGACTGCGACGCCGCCGTGGACCGGGCCGTGAAGCAGGGCGCGGTGCTCCGGTTCGGCCCGATGACCAGCCCCTTCGGCCGGTTCGCGGCGCTCACCGACCCGCAGGGCGCCCACTTCTCGGTGATCGACGTCACCACGACCGAGGGCGCGATGCCCGAGTTCAAGGACGCCTGACCGGACCGGTCCGCCGCCCGCCGCGGCCATGGCATGATCGTGCACATGCGTGAACGTGTGGTGGCCGCGTGCGACGGGGCTTCGAAGGGAAACCCCGGACCGGCCGGATGGGCGTGGGTGGTCTCCGACGACGAGCGGACCCCGGCCCGCTGGGAATCCGGTCCGCTCGGCCGGGCCACCAACAACGTCGCCGAACTCACCGCGCTGGAACAGCTGCTGGCTGCCGTCGACCCGGACGTGCCGCTGGAGGTCCGGATGGAC
The DNA here is from genome assembly GCF_040645115.1 of Streptomyces sp. NPDC046860. Classification (NCBI taxonomy): domain Bacteria; kingdom Bacillati; phylum Actinomycetota; class Actinomycetes; order Kitasatosporales; family Streptomycetaceae; genus Streptomyces; species Streptomyces sp. NPDC046860. The sequence goes on from NZ_JBEYXQ010000011.1 coordinate 135,190, forward strand.
TCCCAGTACGCGATGAAGGCCGTCACCACCTGGCTGCCCGGCTGGAAGCGCAACGGCTGGAAGACTTCCGCGGGCAAGCCGGTCGCCAACCAGGAACTCGTCGTCCGCATCGACGCGCTGCTCGACGGCCGGTCCGTCGAGTTCCGTTACGTCCCCGCCCACCAGGTCGACGGCGACCCGCTGAACGACTTCGCCGACCGTGCCGCCAGCCAGGCCGCCGTGGCCCAGGAGGCCGCGGGCAGCGCCCACGGTTCGCCCGAGCCGCCGCCCTCGCCCGACACCCCGGTCCCGGCCGCCCGCCGCAAGGCACCCCGCCGGACCGCCGGCGGCTCGGGCTCCGGCTCCGCGCGCACCATCAAGGCCAAGTTCGCCGGCCGCTGCCTGTGCGGCCGCTCCTACGCGGCCGGCGAGTCCATCGCGAAGAACGCGCAGGGCTGGGGCCACCCGGAGTGCCGTACCGCGGCCGACTGACGAGCCCCCGCCCGGAGTTCACCGGACCGTCGCACCCCATCGCTGCTACCCTGCGAGGCCGGTCGACTACGTCCGGTGACTTCCAGGGGTGTGCGCGTGAAGGTCGTCTGTGTCGGAGGCGGGCCCGCGGGCCTGTACCTCTCCATCCTGCTCAAGCGGCAGAACCCGTCCCACGACATCACCGTCCACGAACGGGCGCGTGAGGGCTCGACGTACGGGTGGGGCGTCACCTACTGGCAGGGACTGCTGGACCGGCTCCGGGCCCACGACCCCGAGTCCGCGCGGCTGATCGCGGAGAACTCGGTCCACTGGACCGAGGGCGTCGCCCACATCCGGGACTCGAGCACCCGTCAGCCGGGGGACCAGGGCTTCGGCATCGGCCGCCACCGCCTCCTTGAACTCCTCTCCGGCCGCGCCCGCTCCCTCGGCGTACGGCTGGAGTTCGAGAGCGAGGTCACCGAACGCCCGCCCGGCGCCGACCTGGTGGTGGCCGCCGACGGCATCGGCAGCGCGCTGCGCACCCGGTACGCCGACGCGTTCGGCACCCAGGTCGCGCACGGGCGCAACCACTTCCTCTGGCTCGGCACGACCCGGGTCTTCGACGCCTTCACCTTCGCCTTCGTCGAGACCGCCCACGGCTGGATCTGGGCCTACGGATACCCCTACGACACGGGACACAGCACCTGCGTGATCGAGTGCTCGCCCGAGACCCTCACCGGACTCGGCCTGCACCGCGCCGAGGAGGGTGAGGGACTCGCCCTGCTGGAGCGCCTCTTCGCCGGCCTGCTCGACGGCCACCCCCTCATCGGCCGCACCGGCGACGGACCGGGCGTGCCCTGGCTGAACTTCCGCACCCTCACCAACCGCACCTGGCACCACGACGGCCTCGTCCTGCTCGGCGACGCCGCCCACACCACCCACTACTCCATCGGCGCCGGCACCACCCTCGCCCTGGAGGACGCGATGTGCCTCGCCACCGCCCTCGGCGACCACGCGGCGCCGCCCGCCGCCCTCGCCGCCTACGAGAGGCGCCGCCGCACCGAGCTGCTGTCCGCGCAGAGCGCCGCCCGCTACAGCGCCCGCTGGTACGAGAGCCTGCCCCGCTACATCGACCTGCCCCCGCACCGCATGTTCGCCCTGCTCGGCCAGCGCCACTCCCCGCTGCTGCCCCACGTCCCGCCGCAGCTCTACTACGGCCTCGACAAGGCGGCCGGGCAGCTCGAACCGCTGCGCCGGCTCAAGCGCTGGCTCGGCCCCCGCGCCGCCCGCGCCCTGCACGCCGCGCGCACCCCCGACCGCGCCCGCTGACCGGTCGCGGCCCAGCTCAGGGGCCGGGTAAAGGTTGGTGAATGGTCATTCACCGGATAGAGTGAATAGCTATTCACCAGCCACGCACATTCACCCGCAGGAGCGTCCATGGACCCCTCCGCCCCCATACCCGAGCCGTCCGGCACCCTCGCGGCACCGCCCCGGCTGCGGGAGCGCCTCACCATCCCCGTGCTGGCGTCGGGCGGCATCCTCATGGCCGTCATGCAGACCGTGGTCGTCCCGCTCCTGCCCGACCTCCCCCGGCTCACCGGGTCCTCACCGGCCGCCGTCTCCTGGATGGTCACCGCCACCCTGCTCGCCGGCGCCGTCCTCACCCCGGTCCTCGGCCGCGCCGGAGACATGTACGGCAAGCGCCGGGTGCTCGTCTCCGCGCTCGCCCTGATGACGGTCGGCTCCGTGCTGTGCGCGCTCTCCTCCGACATCGCCGTGCTCATCACCGCCCGCGCCCTCCAGGGCGCCGCCGCCTCCGTCGTCCCGCTGTCCATCAGCATCCTGCGCGACGAACTCCCGCCCCAGCGGCGCGGATCGGCGGTCGCCCTGATGAGCTCCACCGTCGGCATCGGCGCCGCCCTCGGCCTGCCGCTGGCCGCGCTCGTCGTGCAGTACGCCGACTGGCACACCATGTTCTGGCTGACCAGCGCCCTCGGCGCGCTCGGCGTCGCGGCCACCTGGTGGGCGGTCCGGGAGTCGCCCGTCAGGGAGCCCGGCCGGTTCGACGTCGTCGGCGCGCTGGGCCTGGCCGCCGCGCTGGTGTCCCTGCTGCTCGCCGTGTCCCAGGGCGGCCAGTGGGGCTGGGGGAGCCCGGCCGTCGTCGGCCTCCTCGCCGCCTCGGCGGTGATCCTCGCGCTGTGGTGGCTTCAGCAGCTGCGCACCGCCCGGCCCCTGGTCGACCTGCGGCTCGTGACCCGGCCCCGGGTGGGTCTGTCCCATGTGGCGGCCCTGCTCACCGGCTTCGCGTTCTACGCCAACTCGCTCGTCACCGCCCAGCTCGTCCAGGCGCCGAAGGCCAGCGGATACGGCCTCGGGCTGTCCATCGTCGCCACCGGACTGTGCCTGCTGCCCGGCGGCGTGACCATGCTGCTCTTCTCGCCGCTGTCCGCCCGGATCTCCGCCCGGCGCGGCCCCCGCGTCACCCTCGCCCTGGGCGCCGCCGTCATCGCCTGCGGCTACGCGCTGCGCATCGCCGACAGCCGCGACCTGTGGATGATCATCATCGGGGCGACCGTGGTGGCCACCGGCACCACCCTCGCCTACTCCGCGCTGCCCACCCTGATCCTGCGCGCCGTGCCGGCCGCCCAGACCGCCTCCGCCAACGGCGTCAACGTCCTGATGCGCACCATCGGCCAGGCCGTCTCCAGCGCCGCCGTCGCCGCCGTGCTGGTCCACCACACCAGCCCGGTCGCCGGAGCCCCGGTGCCCACCCTGCACGGCTACCTGCTGGCCTTCGCCATGGCGGGCGCCGTGGCGCTCGCCGCCTGCGCGGCCGCGCTCACCATCCCCGGCGACAGCACCCCCGCCGACACCACCACCGGCGGGAGCCTCCGGGCCGAGGGCACCACACGGGACGCCCGCGCGCTGGAGGAGGCGTGACCGGCGCGCCCGCACCGGCGCGCCGGGACGCCGGGACCACCAAGGCCGCCATCCTCAAGGCGGCCCGCCACCTCCTGGCCCGGCACGCCCACGCCGACATCACCCTCAAGGCCGTCGCCGACCGGGCCGGGGTCAGCCCGCCGCTGGTGCTGAAGTACTTCGGCAGCAAGGACGCCCTGTTCGCCCGCGTCATGTCCTTCGACACCGACGCCGACGACCTCCTCGACGCCCCCCTGTCCGGCCTCGGGCACCACATGGTCCGGCACGTCCTGGCCAGCCAGCGGGACCGGGGCGCCGACCCGCTGCTGCGCATCGCCTTCGCGCCGCTGCACGGCGAGCGCGGCGACGTCCTGCGCACCAACTTCCGGGCCCAGGTCGTCGACCGGCTGGCCGCCCGGCTCAGCGGCCCGGACGCCGCCCTGCGCGCCGAGCTGGCCGTCGCGGCCCTGATCGGGGTCGGCGTCATGTACGGCATCGCCCGCGGCCCCCATCTGCGCGAAGCCGGTCCGGACGCGGTGGCCGAACGCTACGGGCCGCTCGTCCAGGCCCAGTTGACGCCCTGACTCAGCCCACCGGACCGGTCAGCAGCGTCTGCGCGCAGCGCCGGAAGGCGGCGAGCAGGCGGCCGCTGTCGCCCGCCCGCGTGGCCAGCGCGACATGGCACGGCTCCACCCCGTGCAGCGGGATCGCGGTCAGGTCGGGCCGCGCCGGCATGCCCGGCGCGGCCGCGGCGATCGCCAACGCCTGCCCCGAGGCGACCAGTTCGAACTTGTCCTCGATGTCCCCGATGAACGGCCCGTCCGGCGCGGGCCGCCCGTCCGGGCGCGGGTCGATCCGCCAGAACGCGTCCCACACCGGGTCCGGGACCCGGGGGAGGGGCTCGTCGGCGATGTCGTCCAGCGTGACCGACTCCTTGCCCGCCAGACGGTGGTCCAGCGGCACCACCACCACGCGCGGCTCGTCGTAGAGCACACTCACCCGCAGCCCGTCGGTGGCGAACGGCAGCCGCGCCACCAGCGCGTCCACCCGGTGCCCGAGCAGCGCGTCCCGTGCCTCGTGCCAGCGCAGGTGCGCGGTGCGCACCTCCGCGTCCGGGAACCGGCGCCGCAGTTCCCGCACGGCCGGGGTGACCAGCACCCCCGTGGTGTAGCCGACGGTGATCCGGCTGGGCTCGGCGGCGGCCCGTGCCTCCGTCACCGCCTGCCCCGCCGCGCGCAGCAGCGCCCTCGCGCGCGGCAGGAAGACCTCGCCCGCCTCGGTCAGCCGGGTGCCCTGCGGGGTGCGGTCCAGCAGTTCCACACCCAGTCCCCGCTCCAGCCGCCGCACCTGGCGGCTGAGCGAGGGCTGCGTGATGTGCAGGGCGGCCGCCGCGCGCCCGAAGTGCCGGTGCTCGGCGACGACGGTGAAGTACCGGACCAGCCGGAGATCGAGATCCGCGAAGTCGGACATGCCTTCCAGCCTACGGGCCCCCGACGTTGGCCGTCCTGTCGCGTCACACAGCTCACCTGCGGTGATGCCTGGGGCGTATTGCCCGATGCGAAAGAAGCCTTGGACGCGTGCGTTCCGCCCGGCCGACGATGGAGCCACTTCCAGCGACCGTCCGAGGAGAGCGTCACCATGCGTGTTTTCGTCACCGGGGCCACCGGGTTCATCGGTTCCGCCGTCGTCCCCGAACTGATCGGCGCCGGACACGAGGTCGTCGGGCTCGCTCGCTCGGACGACGGCGCCGCCGCGCTGAAGGAGGCGGGTGCCGAGGTGGTCCGGGGCAGCCTGGACGACCCCGGGGGTCTGGCCCGCGCGGCGGACGCCGCCGACGGTGTGATCCACCTGGCCTTCGTCCACGACTTCGCCGACTTCGACGCGGCCGGTGCCACCGACCTGAGGGCCGTCGAGGCGATGGGCGCCGTGCTGGCCGGTTCCGGCCGCCCGCTCGTGGTCACCTCCGGCACCGCCATCGCCCCGGCCGGACGCCTCGCCGTCGAGACCGACGCGCCCGCGCCGGGAACCCACCGCACCCCCTCGGAGGAGGCCGCCGTCGCGCTCGCCGGACAGGGGGTGCGCGGATCGGTGGTGCGGCTCGCGCCCTCCGTGCACGGGCGCGGCGACCACGGCTTCGTACCGCACCTCGTGCGGATCGCCCGCGAGAAGGGCGTCGCCGCGTACGTCGGGGACGGCGCCAACCGCTGGCCCGGCGTCCACCGCCCGGACGCCGCCCGGCTGTTCCGGCTCGTACTGGAGGGGGCCCCGGCCGGTACCCGATGGCACGCGGCAGCCGACGAGGGCGTGCCCTTCCGGGACATCGCGGAGGTCATCGGCCGCCACCTGGACGTGCCGGTGGTGAGCGTGAGCGCGGAGCGGGCGGGGGAGCACTTCGGGTTCCTCGGCCGGTTCGCCGCGGTGGACAATCCCACCTCCAGCGCCCTCACCCGCGAACGGCTCGGCTGGCGGCCCGACGGGCCGGGACTCCTCGCCGACCTGGACGAAGGCCACTACTTCGTGTGAGTCACACGGTCCGCCCGGACAAGTGACCGGTTTGAAGGAACGTTTGCCTGGTTAATTGGACCGCATGACCGAGGAGGCAGCGCGCAGGGGGCGGGACGAGACGGCGGAAGAGCGGGCCGACCGCAAGTGGGGCGAGCTGATCCAGGAGGTGCGGGTCGCGCAGACCGGCGTACAGATCCTGTTCGGCTTTCTGCTCACCGTGGTCTTCCAGCCGAAGTACGCACAGCTCTCCAGCACCGATCAGATCATCTACATCGTCACCGTCGTGCTGGGCGCCTGCGCGACCGGCGCCCTCATCGGGCCGGTCTCGCTGCACCGCCTGGTCTCCGGACACCGGGTGAAGCCGCAGGCGGTACGGCTGGCCTCGGCGCTCACCTTCGTCGGGCTCGTGCTGCTGCTGGCCACCATGGCCTGCTCGCTGCTGCTGATCCTGCGGGTGGCCACCCACAACGGCTATGTGCCCTGGCTGGTCGGAGCCGTCGTCTGCTGGTACCTCGTGTGCTGGTACGGCCTGCCCATGTGGGCCAGGATCAAGAACACGGACTCCGACTAACGCCCCGTCCGGGCGGCCAGAGCCGCCAGCGAGCGGTCGTGGACCCGGCTCAGCAGCAGCACCGAGAGCACGGCGCCGATCAGGGCGCAGAACATGTCCCACTGGGTGTCCCAGACATCCCCCTGGGTGCCCAGGAAGGCGTCCGCGCCGTGGCCGCCGATCAGGGCCGCCGCCCACTCCAGGAACTCGAAGCAGGCGCTGAAGGCCAGGCAGGCGCACACCGTCAGCGGGGCGAGCCAGCGGCTGCCGCGCAGCGGCGAGGCGCGTACGAGCAGTTCGCGCACCAGGATGGCCGGGACGAAGCCCTGCATCAGGTGCCCCAGCCGGTCGTAGGGGTTGCGGGCCAGATCGAAGGTGTCCCGCACCCAGTCGCCCGCCGGCACCTGCGCGTAGGTGTAGTGGCCGCCGACCGCCAGCACCAGGGCGTGCACGGTGAGCAGGCCGCACAGCAGGCCGGTGAGCGGGAAGCGCCGCCACAGCAGCACCAGCAGCGGCAGGCCGAGCAGCACCCAGAAGGTCTCCAGGAACCACGTCGTACGGTCGCGCGCGCCCCAGGCGGACACGGCCAGACCCACGGCGGCGACCCCCGCGAACACGGCGGGCGGCACCGCAGGGCGAACAGCGGGCCGGTCGGAGCGGACTGCGGTCATGGCGGACTCCTGAGGCTGGGCGACGTCGGCCGCCCCATCGTCGGGCCGGCCGGCGCGCGGGGCATGAGTACCGGTACTCATGCCCCGGCCGGGCGTCCCTAGGGGGTGTCGCCCACGGCGCCGCGCAGCGCGGTGAGGCAGGAGCCGATCGCCTGCTGCAACTCCTCCAGGCGCCGGACCATGTCCTCCTCGTAGAAGTCCTGGGCGTCGTCGAAGGTCAGCTCCTCGAAGGCCCGCGTCGCCTTCTGCAGGCTGCCGTAGAACCGGGTGCGCCGCTCCTGGACGCGCAGTTCGGGATCGGCCTCGACGGTGTCGGCGACCAGCGTCTTCAGCGTGTCGTACGCCTCCACCGCCCACTCGCCGGTGTCCTCGTCGTCCTCCAGCTCGTCGATCAGCGACAGGTGGCGCTCGGCCTCCTCGCGCAGCCCGGCGGGGGCCTCGACGGTCTGCCCGGCGGGGGTCTTGATCTGCCCGGACTCGGCGATCTGCCGGACGTAGCCGATCTTGTCGGCGGCGCGGCTCTCGGTGGCGACGGCTTTCTTCAGGTCGTCGGTGCGCACCACGTCCCGCGCCAGCTCGGCCTGGAGTTCCGGGTCCTCCTTGATCCGGTCCAGCAGGGCGGAGCGGGCCGCGCGGGCGGTGGAGGGGTCGGCCAGGATGGCGGCACGCAGGGCGGTCGGGTTCTCGGCCACCTCCAGCGCCTTGGTCGGGCGGATGCCCTCGGCCTCGGCGGCCTCCGTGATGGCCGTGCCGCGCTCGGACGTCGCGCTGCTGCGGGAGCTGTAGTAGCTCAACCATGCGTCGGAGTCAGGCAGTTCGACGCACTGGCCCGGCTGGAGCGTCTCGAACTGCGGGACCAGGCCGTCGTCGGCGGCGCGGTCCCAGGCCCGGTAGTAGCGCATGACCCGCTCCGGCGAGCAGTCCGCCAGCTCCGCGAACTCCTTCGCGGACACCTTCGGCGTCTCCCCGGCCGCCTGCCCGCCCGGCCGCACACTGCGCGCCACCATCAGCGCGAAGGCCCAGCCGCCGGTGCGCGCGTACACCCCGAACTCACGGGCGTCGCGCGCCACGAGGTCGGACAGCGGCGCCGGGGCGTCGGCGGTCGTCTCGGACGGGTCGATGGCCAGGGTCACGGATGGCTCTCCTCGGTACGGGGCTCGGTGGCCCGGTGCCCGGCAGCCGGGCACCGGAGGCAGCCTATATGGCCCGATAGGCGGTGTTTCGCCACAGCCCATCGGGCCCGGTGAGGGCGGGCCCGCTCACCGTTCGCGGTCCGCGAGGCACTCCAGCAGGGCGTTCAGCTCGGCCGCCGCACCCGGTTCCAGCGGCAGCCCGTCGAGCAGCGCCCGGGCGGCGGCCATGTGCGCACGCGCCTCCGACAGGGCCGCCGCGCGGCCGCCCGCCGCGTCGATGAGCGCCGCCGCCTCCGCCGTACGGTCCGGCGCCCCGAGCAGCCCGCGCAGGCGCCCGCCCTCGGGCGAGGCGAGCGCGGACAGCACCGGATACGTCCTCTTCCCCTCGCGCAGGTCACCGCCCGCCGGCTTGCCGGTCACCTCGGGGCGCCCCCAGACGCCCAGCACGTCGTCGGCGAGCTGGAAGGCCACCCCCGCGTGCCGCCCGACCCGGTCCAGCGCCTCGGCCATCGGGCGCGGCGCCCCGCCCAGCAGCGCGCCGAGCGCGAGGGAACAGCCCAGCAGCGCCCCCGTCTTGCCCTCCGCCATCACCCGGTACTCCGCGGGCGTCACCGCCTCGGGCCCGGTCCACGGCCGCGAGGCGAACAACAGGTCGTCCGCCTGCCCCCGCATCAGATCGGCCAGCGTGCCCGACAGCAGCCGCACCCCGCCGGGCACCTCGGCCAGCGTGGCGACGGCCAGCGCGAACAGCGCGTCCCCGGCGAGCACCGCGGGACCCGTGCCGTACGCCTTCCACAGCGCCGGGCGGCGGCGCCGCGTCTCGTCACCGTCCATGATGTCGTCGTGCAGCAGCGAGAAGGCGTGCACGAGCTCCACCGCGACGGCACCCCGGACCCCGGCGGCCGCGTCGGCGCCGGCCGCCCGCGCGCCGAGCAGCGCCAGCGCCTGCCGCACCCCCTTGCCGCCCGCCTCGGCGCCCTCGCCCCAGCCGAAGGAGTACGCGGCCATCTCGGCCAGCCAGGGATGCAGCCCGGCGACCGTCTCCTCAAGCGCGGGCCGCACCAGCGCGCGGGCCTCGTTGAGCACCCGGGCCGCCGGTACCGGCTCCGCGCGGAACACCGCCGTCACCGGCCGCCCTCCGCGCCCGGTACGAACTCCGCCTGCGCCCGCGCCACCATCTCCCGCGCGTGCCGCAGCCCCGCACGCTCCAGCACCGCCGCCAGCTCGGCCAGCTCGGCGGCCGTCTCCCGCGGATCGCGGCCCAGGCGGGCCAGGGACTTGGCCAGACCGAGCCGGGACAGCGCCTCGCCGCGGGGCTCGTCCATGGTGCGGAACTCCGACAGCGCCAGGCCGTAGAGGTCCCGCGCCTCCTCGTGGCGTCCGGCGCGGTAGAAGACGTTGCCCCGCATCTTGTGGTTGTAGGCGAGCGCGCTGGACAGGTTCATCGACCGGCACGTCTCCTCCGCCCGCGACAGCAGCTCCAGCGCCCGGCCGGTGTCCCCGTCGCGCGCCGAGACGATGTCCGCGAGCCCCCGCAGCGCCCACGCGTGACCGCGCCGGTCGTCCGCCCGCTCCGCTATCTCCGCCGCCTCCTCGAACAGCGCGTACGCCCGGTCGAAGTCCCCGGTGTTGCGGTGCATCTGCGCGATGCCCTCCAGCGCCCACACCGTGTGCCGGGCCTCCCCGCGCCTGCGCGCCTCGGCCAGCAGCCGCTCGTGCAGCCGGCCGACCGCCGCGTAGTCGCCCTGGATGCGGCCGGTCTCCGCGAGCCCGGCCAGCGAGTAGCCCCGCACCACGATGTCGCCGCCGCGCTCGCCCAGTTCGGCCGCCAGCCCCAGCAGCCGCCAGGCCAGCGGGAACGCCCCCCGCTGCCGGGCCAGCGTGCCCCCGCTCCACAGGGCCCAGGCCATCGCCGCGGTGTCCCCGGCCGTACGCGCCGCCCGGTAGCTCGCCTTCCACGCGCGGTCCGCCTCCGCCGTGCTCCCGAGCCGCCGGTGGGCCTCGGCCACCGCGAGACCGCACCGGGCCACCTCGGCGGGGTGCCCGGCCCGCTCGGCCTCGCGCAGCCGCTCGGTGCCCTCGGCCAGCACGTCGGTGAGTGAGGAATTGACGGACAGGGTGGTCAGGGCGCCCTGGTACTCCGGGGCGAAAGCCTTGCCGTACATGCGAACCCTTCTATACACCAGGTGTATACGCGAGGCGTATAGCACCCGGAGGAATCGCCCCGGTCCAGCGCGGGGCCGGGGCGTGGTCGGTCGTCGGTCAAGACGCCGGTACGGCGAAGGGGGTTGCCCGTGCGACGTGGATCACTCCGAGTGGCACGGGCAACAGGAGTGCCGGATCAGTGCTGTTGGGGCTTCTGCGGCGTGGCCTCGCTCGGCCTGACCACCACGAAACCCTCGCCCTGGAGCATGAGCTGGACGGCCTCGCCCGAACCGCCGCGCAGCATCGACCCCATGGACTGCGAGCGGTGCAGCGAGGTCCGCAGATGCGCGGTCCAGCCGACCACCGCGTCCGTGTCGACGTACACCGGCGCCTGCTCCGAGACCGGGATCACCAGCGGGTTGCCCTCGCAGATCAGACCGAGCCGGCCCTGCCCGCTGAACACGCTGTTGAACAGGCCGCCGCCCGCGATGCCGGAGCCCTTCACCGTCCTGATCTCGTAGGACAGCGAGGAGTCGAAGCACAGCACGTTGCGGCCGTTGACGGTGAACTGGTCACCGGGCTCCACCTCGACGATGAAACAGTTCTGCGCCTCGTGCGCGAACCACGCCTCGCCCCGCCCGCGCACCGCCATCAGGGGCAGCCCCTCGCCGGTCATGGCGCGCTTGAGCATGCCGCCCACGCCCTGGCCCTTGCGCTCGAACTGCAGGCTGCCCCGGTGGGCGATCATCGCGCCCTGGCGGGCGAGCATCTCGCCGTCCACCGCGTACTTGACGCACTTGCCGTTCTCGATCGTCATCCCCGGCTCTACGGCCGGGCGGACCATGTGCTCACTGGAAAAGAGGTCACCCTTCATGGGCGCATGGTGTCCCGGACGGTCCCGTTCCGCCAAGATCACGGGACCGACGGGCCGTCCGGGACGGGGAGTTCAGCGCGCCGGAGCGATGTCCGCGTTGCGCTCCACCAGTGCCGGGCCGCGCCGCTGCTTCGCGCTCTTGCCGCAGAACGCCGGCTCCAGCGCACCCGCGAGCGCGTTGAGGACCTTGCCGTTGTTGGACGTGGTGGCGACCGCCGTCAGCGCCCGCTTGCCGTCCTTCGTGGCGAAGGCGTACGTGTAGTAGCCCTGCACCGCGCCCGTGTGCCCGTACACCGACACCCCGCAGGACAGGTCGCGGCGGCGCAGCCCGAGGCCGTACGCGGTGGTCGCGTCCACCTTGGTGAAGCGCTCCATCTGCGCGAGCCGGGCGGGGGAGAGCAGCCTGCCGCCGAGCAGTGCCGCGTAGAAGGTGTTCAGGTCCTTGGCGGTGGAGATGACGGCGCCCGCGCTCTGCGCCCAGGACACGGTCTGCTCGGTCGCGTCGACCAGCGGGTCACCGGCCCGGTCCGGGGTCAGGTAGCCGCGCGCGAACCGGCCGGGAATCCTGGTGTCCGGGTGGACGTAGAAGGTGTCGCTCAGCTTCAGCGGGCCCGTGATCCGCTTCTCGTACGCCTCCTTGACGGGGCGTTTGGTGAGCTTCTCGACGAGCATGCCCGCGACCACGAAGTTGGTGTTGGAGTACGAGTACGCCGCGCCGGGCGCGTTGACGCGGGGCTTCTTCAGGGAGAGCGCGACGAGCTGCGGGTAGGTGAACACCTTCTTCCGCACGGCCTCGAAGCCGGAGACGCTCTGGGCGAACATGTCGTTGGTGTAGTCGTACAGGCCGCTGCGGTGGCTCAGTACGTGCCGGACGGTGACGGCGTCGCTCGGCAGCAGCTTCGGCAGGTAGCGGTTCACCGGGGCGTCCAGGTCCAGCTTGACCTCGTCGGCGAGCTGGAGCAGGGCGACCGAGGAGAACGTCTTGGTCACGCTGCCGATGCGGAACCGGTCGGTGGTGCTGGCGGCGCGGCCGGTGCCCCGGTCGGCGACACCGCGGCTGATCAGATGGCTGCGGCCCTGGTCGTCGATGCGGGCCAGCGCGGCCGGCGCGCCCTGGGTGCGGACCGTGCGCAGCACCCCGTCGACTCCGGCCGTGTCGGGCGCGGGCAGTGCCGCCGCCGCGCCCCGCTCCCCGGTCGCCGCCCGTGCCGGGACCACGAGCAGCGACAGCGCCACCGCCCCGAGTACCGCGCCCCTGCCCACCGTTGCCGAGACCATCAGCTCACCACTCCCGTCCACGCCGTCCTTGATGCGACGTCCGTCACATTCCGGCCTGGAACCTAGGGGATTGACGGCGCGTCTCCCCAGTCGACACACAGTCGGCCACTCGCCGATCACTCCGGGGTGTCCTTTGGGTAAAGGATTGTCCTGGAGAGCAGCGAAATGGATCATTCCTTCTTTACGTGGCCATGACTCATCCGAAAGGGTGATCCCTCGGGGCGCGTCCCGCCTGCCCCGATGGCCGCCCAACGGCGCCATGCGTCACGGCGGCCGGCGTGTCCGGCCGCTGTCGAACGAAGGAATTCCCCCTGGTGCGCAGACCGCACATACGCAGTGTGGCCGTCGCCGTCGCGGTGGCGACGGCGGTCACGGGCCTGGCCGGCACGGCACTCGCCGACCCCGCCCCCTCGAAGGCCCGCACGGCCGTCGAAGCCTTCCGGGCCACCGCCCGCAACGCCTCCGTGGTGACCGCCGCCCGCGCGGCCGCCTTCGCCCACGCCGACGCCTCCAAGGTCGGCGCCGGTGACGAACTCCGCGTGCAGGACGTCATGTTCGACCCCGAGGGTGGACACCACGTCCGTTTCCAGCGGGCCCACCGCGACATGGACGTGCTCGGCGGCGACCTCGTCGTCCACCTCGACCGGCAGCTCGCCTACACCGGCGTGACCACCGCGGCCGGAGAGTCCGTACAGGCCACCGCCACCGACGCCCGGATCACCCCCCGGCAGGCAGCCGCCAAGGCGGCCGACGCCGCCCGGGGCGACGCCGGCACCGCCGAACTCGTCGTCGACGCCCGCGACGGCGACGCCGTCCTCGCCTACCAGGTCACCGTCACCGACAGTGCCCTGGACGCCGCGACCGGCTCCCGCACGGTCGTCGTCGACGCCGTCACCGGCGAGGTGCGCAGCAACACCCCGGACGCCGACGAGTTCCTGTCGCCGAAGCTCCGCAAGGCACTGCGGGCGCGCGGCGAGACCCTCGACCCGGTCACCTCCGCCCCGGCCCCGGCCACCCGCGCGGCCGGTGTCGCCGCCGCCGCGGGCTACCCGGCCATCGCGCAGGGCACCGGCAAGACCCTGTTCGTGGGCAGCGTCCCGCTGACCACCACGCAGACCTCGCGCGGCCACTTCCAGCTCAAGGACCCCTCCCGGTACTACACCGAGACGCGGGACGCCAAGGGCCAGTACACCGAGACCTTCGGCAGCGGCAGCGCGATCACCGGCACCGTCAACACCTGGGGCAACGGCGCCACCAGCAACCGCAACAGCGCCGCGGCCGACGCCCAGTACGGCATCACCGAGACCCTGGACTTCTACAAGGAGACCTTCGGCCGGGCGGGCATCACCGGCAAGAGCACCGCCGCCCGCGCGATGGTCCACTGGGGCCACGCCGTCGGCAACGCCTTCTGGGACCCGGCCTGCGGCTGCATGCTGTACGGCGACGGTGACGGCGACATGATCAAGAAGCCGCTGGTCGTCCTCGACGTCACCGGTCACGAACTGACCCACGGCGTGGTCGACGCCACCGCCAAGCTGGAGCCGACCTACGTCGACCGGTACGGCAACCAGTACGGCGAACCGGGCTCGCTCAACGAGTCCCTCGCCGACATCTTCGGCTCCAACGTGGAGTTCCACGCCGCCAACGCCAAGAACCCGCCGAACTACCTGCTGGGCGAGAAGCTGGGCCTCGATCAGAAGTTCCTGCGCCGGCTCGACCACCCCTCCCTGGACAAGCTGGAGCGGGCCGTCGACTACTGGTCCAAGGCCGCGGACGACACCGAGGTGCACGCCGGTTCCGGCATCTCCTCGCACGCCTACTACCTCCTGGCCGAGGGCAGCGGCAAGAAGACGATCGGCGGTGTCTCCTACGACTCCCCGACCTACGACGGCGGTGCCGTCAAGGGCATCGGCCGCGCCAAGGCCACGGCCGTCTTCTACCGAGCCCTGACCCGCTACATGGTCTCCACCACCGACTTCCACGACGCCCGCAGGGCGACGCTGAACGCGGCCAGGGACATGTACGGCGCCACGAGCACCGAGTACCGTGCCGTCGACCGGGCCTGGGCCGCGGTCAACGTCACGGCCGCCAACACCCCGGCCGGCAGCTGACGCCACCGGCTCCGGCACGGCCCCGTCCCGCCTCAGCGCGGGGCGGGGCCTTCGTGCGGGGCGGGGCTTTCGTACGGGACCGGACACGGACCGTACCGAGGTGCGCGGCGCGGCCGTCGGCGGGACCATCACAGGATGGGCCATACGAAGGAACCGGCCAGGTGAACGGCCGGGGGAGAGCGTGCCGGGCGGCCGCCGTCCTGCTGCTCACCCTCGCCGGGCAGGCGACGGCCGCCTTCCCGGCGACGGAACCGTCCGGCCCCACCGTGCGCGGCTCGGGCATCGTCACCTGGGCGGCGAGCGCCCAGCGCGTCGGCCCCGGTGCCGACCGGTCCTACCGGATGATCGTGCGCGTCAGCGCCGGGGGGAGCGACCTGCGCGTCCGGATCTCCAACGCCTTCGGCGACCACCCGCTCACCGTCGACGCCGCCCACGCCGGGCTCCAGCGCGAGGGCGCCGCCCTGCGTCCCGGCAGCAACCGGCCGCTCACCTTCGACGGCGCCCGGTCCGTCACGGTCCCGGCGGGCGGCGTGGTCTGGAGCGACCCGCTGCCCGGCCGCGTCCCGGCCGGGGCCCGGCTCGCCGTCAGCCTGCGCACCCCGGACGCCCGGGGCCCCGCCACCGGCCACGAGATGGCCCTGACCACCTCCTACCTCGGCCGGGACGCCGACCCCGGCGGTGACGGCGCCGCCGGCTGGGACCGGACCACCGGTTCGTGGTGGTACCTCGACGCCGTCTCCGTACGCCCCGGACGTCCCGGCACCGGCGCGGTCGTCGCGCTCGGCGACTCCATCACCGACGGCTGGGGGTCCACGCCCGGCACCGACCGCCGCTGGCCCGACTACCTCGCCCGGCGGCTGCGCGCGGACGGGGTCGGCGTCGCCAACGCGGGGGTGTCCGGCAACCGGGTCCTGACCGGCCACAGCGGCGTCCCGAGCGCCTCGGGCCGGCTGGAGCGGGACGTCCTCTCCCAGCCCGGCGTGCGCACCGTGATCGTCTACGAGGGCGTCAACGACCTGAAGTCGCGCAGCGGCGTCAGCGCCGCCGACCTCGCCGCGGGGTACCGGGACATCGTCCGGCGCGCCCACGCGGCGGGTCTGTGCGTCGTCGGCGTGACCGTAGCCCCCTTCAAGGGCTGGTTCCAGTGGGACTCCGACGCCGAGGCGGTCCGCCGGGAGGTCAACCACCACCTGCGCACCGGCGGTGACTTCGACGCCGTCGCCGACGTCGACCGCGCCCTGCGCGACCCGGCCGACCCCGAACGGCTGCGGCCCGGGATCGACGCCGGCGACCATCTCCACCCCGACGACGCCGGGATGCGCGCCATCGCCGAGGCGGTCGACCCCGCCGCCCTGGACTGCCGCCGCTGACGCCGGTTCAGCTCAGCAGGCGCGGCCAGTCGGCCGGTACCCGCCCGGCCGGCCCCGGCACCGGCTGGCCGGCCGGATGGCTCTGCGGGGGCGCCAGCTCGGGCCCGGACTCGAGCACCTCCTGCGTGGCGAAGTTCCAGAACCAGTCCTCGCCCGGCTCGAAGCTGCGCAGCACCGGATGGCCGGTGGCGCGGTAGTGCGCGGTGGCGTGCTTGCCGAGGGAGTCGTCGCAGCAGCCGATGTGCCCGCACCGCGCGCAGCGCCGCAGGTGGAACCACCAGCTCCCCGCCTCCTCGCACTCCAGGCACCCTGTACCGCTCGGCGGCACGGACGGGTCGATCGCGGTGTCCTCACTCATGCGCTCTCCTCGTTCGGCTCGTTCGGCTCGTTCGGCTCGGTGGGTTCGGTCTGTTCGGTCGTCTCGGTCCGCGGGACGGCGGTCAGCGGCAGGCGGACCTGGAAACGGGTGTCGCCGGGCGCCGACTCCAGGCGCAGCGTGCCGTGGTGCTTGTCGACCACGATCCGCCGGGAGATGTCCAGGCCCAGACCGGTGCCCGAGCCGACCGGCTTGGTGGTGAAGAACGGGTCGAAGATCCGCTCCCGGATCTCCGCGGGCACGCCCGGCCCGGTGTCCCCGAACTCCACCAGCGCCAGCTCCCCCTCCCGTGCCGTCCGTACGGTCAGCGTGCCCCCGCCGCCCTCCGCGGTCATGGCGGCCACCGCGTTGTCGATCAGGTTCGTCCACACCTGGTTCAGCTCCGCCGGATAGCCGGGCAGCGACGGCAGCGTGCGGTCGTACCTGCGCACCACCTCGACGTGCGGGCCGAGCTTGCCGGACAGCATCAGCAACGTGCTGTCCAGGAGCTCGTGCACGTCCACGGACCGGAACGGCGCCCGGTCCAGCTGGGTGTACTGCCGCGCCGCGTCGACGAGCTGGGAGACGCGGGTGGTCGCGTCCTCGATCTCGTTCATCAGCAGCTCGGTCTCGACTGTGTAGTTGAGCCACCCCAGCGCCCCGCCGAGGATCTCCCGGTCCACCGTCGAGGCGACCCGCTCCAGCCAGTCCGCGTCGAGCCCGGCCTGCACGAAGACGGGCGCGAGCTGCCAGCCGTTCTCGACACCGTGGTCCTCCAGCCAGTCGGCGAGCGCGTCCTCCCGGTCGTACGTCTCCAGCGGGCCGAGCACGGGCGCCTTGGCGACCCGCTCGACCGTGCGGTCCTGGAGCTCGATCAGGCTCGCCAGCGAGTCCCGGGAGAACGGCCCCTCCGCGATCAGCGCCAGCTTGTGCCGCATCCGCGCCACCCGCTCCCGCAGGGTGGAGGTGGCCCGGACGGCGGCCGCCGCCGGGTTGTTCAGCTCATGGGTGAGTCCCGCCGACAACGACCCCAGCGCGAGCAGCCGTTCGCGCTGCCCGATGGCGGCCTGCGCGCTCTTGGTGCCGAAGAACAGCCCCTCCAGCAGATGCACCGCCATGGGGAACCAGGCCCGCATGATCTCCGCGAACACCGGGGCGGGCAGCACGAAGAACCGCGTCGGCACCGTCACCCGCATCGAGTTGTTGTACGCCTGCCGCACCCGGTCCCCGAGATACGCCTGCATCGCGCCGCCGTACACCCCGCGCTGGGAGGTGCGGGACACCTCCACGTCCTCGGTGCCGATCCGGCGCGAGAGCACCACCGTGCCCTCGACCATCACGTACAGGGAGGTCGCCGGGTCGCCCTCGGTGTACACCGGGCCCGGTTCGAACATCTCCACCCGGCCCTCCCGGCACAGCAGCCCCAACTGCTCCGGCGACAGCCGCTCGAACAGGAACAGGTTGCCGATCTCGCCGGGACTGCACGGCATCGACCGCCCGCTCACGACTGCTCCAGATACCGGTGGACGAGCATCACGGCCATGGCTCCCTCTCCTACGGCGGACGCGACCCGCTTGGCCGACTCGGCGCGCGCGTCGCCCGCCACGAACACGCCCGGCACGCTGGTCTCCAGGTGGTACGGCGGCCGGTCCAGCTCCCAGCCCTGAGGCGGTCCCCCCTCCACGGCCAGATCGGGCCCGGCCAGGATGAACCCGCGCGCGTCCCGGCGCACGGTGCCGTCCAGCCAGCCGGTCAGCGGGGCGGCGCCGATGAACACGAACAGCCACTGCGCGTCGACCTCCTCGCGCTCATCGCTGTCCATCCGGCGCAGCGTCAGCCGCTCCAGCCGGTCGGTGCCGTGCGCCCGCTCCACCTCGGCGCGGGCGCGCACCGAGATGTTGGGCGCCTCGGCGATCTGCTGGACCAGGTAGTGCGACATCGACGCGGACAGGTCCGCCCCGCGCACCAGCAGCGTCACCGACTTGGCGAACCGGGAGAGGTACATCGCCGCCTGCCCGGCCGAGTTGGCGCCGCCCACGATGTACACGTCGTGCCCCTGGCAGGACGGCGCCTCGGTCAGCGACGAGCCGTAGAACACCCCGCAGCCGGTCAGGTCCGCGCATCCCTCGGCCGTCAGCCGCCGGTACTGCACCCCGGTCGCCAGGATCACGCTGTGCGCGCCGATCGCGGAGCCGTCCGCGAAGCGCACGATCCTCGCCGCGCCGCTGACCTCGAGGCCGGTCACCTCGCGCGCGGTGAGGATCTCCGCGCCGAACCGGGTCGCCTGGCGGCGGGCGCGGTCGGTGAGCTGGGCGCCGGAGACGCCGTCGGGAAACCCGAGGTAGTTCTCGATCCGGGAGCTCTGCCCGGCCTGGCCGCCCGTCGCCGAGCGCTCGACCAGGAGCGTACGCAGCCCCTCCGAGGCCCCGTACACCGCCGAGCCGAGCCCGGCCGGACCGCCGCCGATCACCACCAGGTCGTAGAAGTCGGCCGTCGGCGTGGTCGCCAGCCCCACCCGGGCGGCCAGCTCCGGCGCCTCGGGCTCGACGAGCACCCCGCCGTCCGGGGTGATCACCAGGGGCAGCCGGAGCCCGTCCTGGCCGGCCGCCGCCAGCAGCCGCCGCCCTTCCGCCTCCTCCACCGAGTACCAGCGGTAGGGCACCTGGTTGCGGGCCAGGAACTCCCGCACCTCCGACGAGCGCGCCGACCAGCGGTGGCCCACCACCTTCATGAACGGCACGGGCCGGTGGTCCCCGGCCCGCCAGGCCGACAGCAGGTCGTCGACCACCGGGTACAGCTTCTCCTCCGGCGGGTCCCAGGGCTTGAGGAGGTAGTGGTCCAGGTCGACCACGTTGATCGCGTCGATCGCCGCGCCGGTGTCCGCGTACGCCGTCAGCAGCACCCGCCGGGCCCCCGGGTACACGTCCATGGCCCGTTCCAGGAACTCGATGCCGTTCATCACCGGCATCCGGTAGTCCGCCAGGATCACCGCCACCGGATCGCCGCGCAGCTTCAGCTCGCGCAGCGCGGCGAGCGCCGACTCCCCGGACTCCGCGCGCACCACGCGGTACGACGCGCCGTAGCGCCGTCGCAGATCGCGCGCCACCGCGCGGGACACGCCCGGATCGTCGTCCACGGTCATCAGGACGGTCCGCGCCGTGTCGTTGGACTGTGCCATGCGTCCTCACCCAGGGCGGTCGGGTGCACGGGACGGTGTCGCTGGTCCCTCGCTCCGGTTCCCGCCCATCGTATGTGCGTTTCGCCCGCTCCGCCCCGGTGTGCGCCGGGCGCCGGGCGGCGTGCGCACAGGGGCGCTGTGACAAGGTCATGGCGACGACGCCGGCTACGGCGGAACGCGCCCGACGACGAGGAGGCCCACGCATGACACGCCCGATCACGGCAGGGGTGGACGGCACCGACGAGAGCCTGGCCGCGCTCGGCTGGGCGGCCCGCGAGGCCGTGCGCCGGGGCGTGCCGCTGCGCGTGGTGCACGCCTGGGAGGAGGCCGGGGAACTGCCCGCCGACCGGGACACCCAGCGCGGCTGGGTCGAGGAGGGCATCGGCCGGGTCGTCGCATCGCTCACCGGACGGCACCCCGGACTGGACGTGCGCCTGGAGCTGACCGAGGACGACGCCGTGGACGCGCTCCTCGCGGCCGGCGAGGACGCCGGGGCGCTGGTCCTCGGCACGCGCGGGCACGGCGCGGTGGTCGGCTTCCTGCTCGGCTCGGTCGGCCTGCGGGTCCTCGCGGAGGCCACCGGGCCGGTCGTCCTGGTGCGCGCCGGGGACCGGGCGGAGGCGGAGGCCGCCGGACGGGAGATCGTCGTCGGCCAGCACGGCACCCCGGAGGACAGCGCCGCCGCGCTGCGCTTCGCCTTCGAGACGGCGGCCGCCCGGGGAGCCGCGGTGCGCGCGGTACGCGCCTGGACCCTGCCGCCCGTCTTCGCCTACAGCCCCGGCTCACTGAAGCTGCTGGACGAGGCGGGCGGCCTCGAACCCTACGAGCGGCAGGCGCTGGCCGACGCGCTCGGGCCCTGGCGGGAACGGTTCCCCGGCGTGCCCGTCGCCGAGCACGTCGAGATGGGCAGTGCCGGTGAGGTGCTGGTCTCGCAGGCCGGGCGGGCCCAGCTCCTCGTGGTGGGCCGCCGGGCGCGCCGCACGGCGGTCGGCGCCCGGATCGGCTCGGTCGCGCACGGGGTGCTGCACCACGCGGGCAGCCCCGTCGCCGTCGTCCCGCAGGACTGACCGGCCGCCCCCGGCTCAGGACGCCCGGTCGCGGGCCCGCTCGACGGCGGCCCGGACCGGGCCCCGGTACAGCGGGCCGTGCCCGGGCAGCAGGACGTCGGCCTCCAGCGCGGCGATCAGCTCCAGCGAGGTCACCGCCCGCTCCGTCTCGTGGTGGAAGAAGCCGTGCAGCATCTGCGGGCCCGGGACGCGGGAGGTCGCGTGCCCGGTGATCAGGGCGTCGCCGGAGACGAGGACTCCCGCCTCGGGCAGGTGGTAGACGCAGTGGCCGTCGGTGTGCCCCGGCGTGTGCACGGGCACCGGGCGCCCGGGCAGGTCGAGGGCGCCCCCGAGCGTGAACGGCGCGGGCTCCAGCACCGGGTTGTGCTCGGTGCCGCCCGCCTTGATCACCTGTACCGCCCACGGCACCACACCGGGCCGCCAGGCGTTGCGCGCCACGTCACCGATGGAGCACTGCTGGAGGAAGTCCCGCCGGGCGTGGGGGACTTCGGCCGGGTGCAGCAGGACGGGCGTGCCGTGAGCCGCGCGCAGGTGCTCGGCCGAGCCCAGATGGTCGTTGTGCGCGTGGGTGATCAGCACCGCCCGCACCGCCTCGGGTGAACTGCCCACGGCCGCCAGGGAGTCGAGGAGCGCCTGCCGGTCGCCCGGGTATCCGGTGTCGATGAGGGTGACGTCCTCACCGTCCTTCAGGATCACCCAGTTGACGTGGTGCCCCCGCACCAGATGGACGCCGTCGGCGACTTGCTCTGCCTGTGCCCGCATGTTCCCCTCGATCCCGGCCGGTCATGTACCGGTGCCAGCCAACCAGACGCCGGTCCGCCGCCGTTCAGCGCACCCCGCGCGGCCGGAACTGCACGCTGATCCGGGGCCCGGTGGCCCGCGCCGACTTGGGGACGCAGTGCTCCCAGGTGCGCTGGCAGGAGCCGCCCATCACGATCAGATCGCCGTGCCCGAGGGCCCGGCGGACCGCCACCGGGCCGCCGCCCGAGGGGCGCAGCAGCAGATCCCGCGGCGTGCCGACCGACAGGATGGCGACCATGGTGTCCTCACGGCTGCCCCGGCCGGTCCGGTCCCCGTGCCAGGCCACGCTGTCCCGCCCGTCGCGGTAGTAGCACAGCCCCGCCGTGGCGAAGGGCTCGCCCAGCTCCGGGGCGTAGTGCGCCGAGAGCCGCGCGCGGGCCTCGTCCAGCACCGGGTGGGGGAGCGGGGTCCGCTCCCGGTAGAAGGCCAGCAGGCGCGGCACGGTGACCACGTTGTCGTACATCCGGCGCTGCTCGGCCCGCCAGGGCACGTCGGCGGCCAGCTGTTCGAACAGGGCGTCGGCGCCGCTCAGCCAGCCGGGCAGCACGTCGATCCAGGCTCCGGTGCCCAGTACGGTCCGGCTCAGCCCGTCCAGCGGGCCGAGGCGCAGCTCGTCGGCCTGGTCGAACAGCGAGCTCTGGAGGTGCGTGGACATGGGGTCAGCGTACTCCTTAATCGAAAATAAGTTCTATTGATGGATCTGCGGCACTGCTTCGGTCCAGACCCTTTCGATGCATCGGTGTATCGGATACATTCCCGTATCGAATTGGAGGTTCGGGTGAGGACAGCTGGAGACGGAGCGCCGCGGGTCACCAGGCGGCGGGCGCGGACGCGGGCCGACCTGCTCGCCGCCGCCTTCGCGGTGTTCGCCGCCAAGGGGTTCGGCCGCGTCTCCATCGAGGAGGTCTGCGAGGCCGCCGGATACAGCCGGGGCGCCTTCTACTCCAACTTCGCCACGCTCGACGAACTGTTCTTCGCCCTCTACCAGGAGCGCGCCGACCTCATCGCCGGCCAGGTCGCCGACGCCCTCGCCCAGGAGAGCCCCGCGCTCGACGTGGCCGCGTCCGTGGACCGGGTCGCCGAGGTGCTGCTGCTCGACGTGGACTGGCTGCTGGTGAAGACCGACTTCCTGGTGCACGCCGCCCGCGACCCGGCCGTCGCCGAGGCCCTGCTCGGTCACCGGGCCCGGCTGCGCGAAGCCGTCGCCGACCGGCTCCGGCGGGCCCACGGACCGGCCGGGCCGCCCGGCGGGACCGACGCCATCGCCCGCGCGTTCGTCGCCGCCTACGACGGAGTCACCGTCCAGCTGCTGCTGGACAAGGACGTCGACGCTGCCCGGACCTGGCTGGGGCACCTGCTCACCGCCCTGCTGACCGGCAGCGGCACCCCCGAACGAGGCGCGGACGGAAGGACATGAGGACCATGGACGCGGACGTCATAGTCGTGGGAGCGGGCCTGGCGGGCCTGGTCGCCGCGCACGAACTCACCAGCCGGGGCCGGAAGGTGGCCCTGCTGGACCAGGAGAGCGCCGCCGACCTCGGCGGCCAGGCGTTCTGGTCCTTCGGCGGCCTCTTCCTGGTCGACTCGCCCGAACAGCGCCGCCTCGGCGTCAAGGACTCCCTCGACCTCGCCTGGAACGACTGGCGGGGCAGCGCCGGATTCGACCGCCTGGAGGACGAGGACTCCTGGGCGGTGCGCTGGGCCCGCGCCTACGTCGAGTTCGCGGCCGGGGAGAAGCGGTCCTGGCTGCGCGGCCACGGCATCGAGCTGCTCCCCACCGTCGGCTGGGCCGAGCGCGGCGACCTGCGCGCCGATGGCCACGGCAACTCCGTCCCCCGCTTCCACATCGCCTGGGGCACCGGCACCGGCGTGGTCGAGCCGTTCGTACGGTACGCCCGGCAGGCCGCCCGGGACGGGCTGCTCACCTTCCACCACCGGCACCGGGTCGACCAGCTGATCGTCGAGGACGGCACCGCGCGCGGGGTGCGCGGCACCCTCCTCGCCCCCGACGACTCGCCCCGGGGCGTCGCCTCCAACCGGGACCCGGCGGGCGAGTTCGAGCTGACCGCCCAGGCGGTGATCCTCACCACCGGAGGCATCGGCGCCGACCACGACATCGTCCGCCGCCACTGGCCCGAACGCCTCGGCACACCCCCGGCCGACATGGTCACCGGCGTCCCCGCCTACGTCGACGGCCGCATGCTCGACATCAGCGCCGGGGCCGGGGTGCGCCTGGTCAACCGGGACCGCATGTGGCACTACACCGAGGGCCTCGCCAACTGGGACCCGGTCTGGGCCGGCCACGGCATCCGCGTCCTGCCCGGCCCGTCCTCCGTCTGGCTCGACGCACGCGGCCGCCGCCTGCCCGACCCCTGCCTGCCCGGCTACGACACGCTCAGCACGCTGCGCCACCTGCGCACCACGGAGGACATCGCGGACTTCGACCACTCCTGGTTCGTCCTCACCCGGAAGATCATCGAGAAGGAGTTCGCGCTCTCCGGCTCCGAGCAGAACCCGGACATCACGGCCAAGGACCGCAGGGCCGTGCTCCGCGACCGGGTCCTGGGCAAGGGCGCCCCCGCACCCGTGCAGGCGTTCCTCGACAGGGGAGAGGACTTCGTCACCGCCGGCACGCTGGAGGAACTCGTCGCCAGGATGAACGGCCTCACCGGGCAGCCGCTCCTCGACCCGGCCGAGGTGCGCCGCCAGATCGAGGCCCGCGACCTGCAGATGGCCAACCCCTACAGCAAGGACTCCCAGGTCCAGGGCATCCGCAACGCCCGCCGCTACATCGGGGACCGGCTCGGCCGGGTCGCCGCCCCGCACCGCATCCTCGACCCCGACGCGGGCCCGCTGATCGGCGTCCGGCTGCGCGTGCTGACCCGCAAGACCCTCGGCGGCATCCAGACCGACCTGGACTCCCGCGCCCTCGGCCTCGACGGCAGCCCGGTCGACGGGCTCTACGCGGCCGGTGAGGTGGCCGGCTTCGGCGGGGGAGGGGTGCACGGGTACAACGCGCTGGAGGGCACCTTCCTGGGCGGCTGCCTGTTCTCCGGCCGCGCGGCCGGAAGGACGGCGGCCCGCCAGACCGGCTGACCCTGACCGGAGCAGGCGTCGGGGCGGGGCCGTCCCCGGAGTGAGCCGGAGCGCCCCGGAGGGTACCGCGGCCCGGCCCGGCGCGCCCTCGGTGGCCGGGACACGACCCCGCGCACAGGACAGCCCCGCCCCGCGCGCCCTAACCTGTGTGCGAAGCGATCAACGACGGCCAGCCGAGGAGCGCCCGTGACGTCACCCCGCCGCCGCACCTTCCCGCTCGGCCGTGAGGCCGTCCTCGCCACCGTCCCCCTCGCGGTCGCCGCCCTCCTCGGTGCCGCCGCGCCCGTCGGGTCCGCCACCACCGGGGCGCCCGGCGCGGGCGACCCGTACTTCCCGCTCAGCGGGAACGGCGGCTACGACGTCCGCCACTACGACCTCACGCTCGGCTACGACCCCGGCTCCCGGCACCTGGACGGCACCGCCGTCCTCACCGCCCGCGCCACCCAGCGCCTGAGCCGCTTCGACCTCGACCTGAGCGGTCTCAAGGTCACCTCCGTGCGCGTCGGCCGCGACGAGGCCCGCTTCACCCGCGAGGGCCAGGAACTCGTCATCACCCCCAAGAGCGCCCTGCGCAAGGGCCAGGAGTTCAAGGTCACCGTCCGCTACCAGGGCACCCCGAAGCCCGTCACCGACGAGGACGGATCGACCGACGGCTGGATCCCCACCGACGACGGCGCCTTCGTCGCGGGCCAGCCGCAGGGCGCCATGACCTGGTTCCCGGCCGACAACCACCCGCTGAACAAGGCGTCGTACGACTTCACGATCACCGTCCCCGAGGGCCGCACCGCCGTCGCCAACGGCGTGCTGCGCGAGCAGCGCACCGCGAAGGGCCGCACCACCTTCCGCTGGCACCAGGCCGAGCCGATGGCCGCCTACCTCGCCACCGCCACCGTCGGCACCTTCAAGGTCCGGCGCGGCACCCTGCCCGGCGGCATCCAGCTCTACGACGCCGTCGACCCCAGGGAGGCCCGCGCCGCCGACCCGGTGATGAAGAAACTGCCCTCGGTGCTGGCGTGGGAGGCCGGGCTGTTCGGCCCCTACCCGTACCGCGCCGCGGGCTCGATCGTCGACCACGCCCCGGACGTCGGCTACGCCCTGGAGAGCCAGAGCCGGCCCGTGTACGACTCGGCGCCCGACCTGGACACCCTCGTCCACGAGACCGCCCACCAGTGGTTCGGCGACTCCGTGTCCCTCACGAAGTGGCAGGACATCTGGCTGAACGAGGGCTTCGCCAGCTACACCGAGTGGCTCTACGAGGAGCAGCACGGCGGCGACAGCGCCCAGAAGACCTTCGACGCGCTGTACGCCCACCCCGCCGACGACCGCCTGTGGGCCTACCCGCCCGGCGACCCCGGCAGCGGCGGCAAGCTCTTCGGCACGCCCGTCTACGACCGCGGCGCGATGGCCCTGCACCAGCTGCGCAGGACCGTCGGCGACCGCGCCTTCCTGCGCATCCTGCGCGCCTGGGCCACCGAGCACCGCGACGGCCACGGCACCACGGAGGAGTTCACCCGACTGGCCGAGCGCGAGTCCGGGAAGAAGGTCGCGCCGGTGCTGCACACCTGGCTGTACAGCGAGGGCAAGCCGGAGAAGCCCTGACGGTCACTGCTCGCGCAGACCCCACGGCGAGCCGTACGCGGTCAGCAGGTCGAGGAAGGGGCGGGCGGGGAAGGCCTCGGGGCCGAGTACGCCCGTGCCCGACCAGGCGCCGGTGGCGAGCAGTTCGAGGGCGACGACCGGGTTGACGGCCGTCTGCCAGACGACCGCCTGGGAGCCGTACTCCGCCATCGACCACTCGTTGTCGACCACGTGGTAGAGGTACACCTCGCGCGGCGAGCCGTCCTTGGTGCCCCGCACCCAGGTGCCCGCGCAGGTCTTGCCGCGCATCCGGTCGCCCAGCGTCGCGGGGTCGGGCAGGCAGGCGGCGACCACGTCACGCGGGGAGACCGCCACCGCGCCCCCGGCACCCGGCACGGTCACCGGGCCGGTGCCGTCCAGCCCCAGCTTGTGCAGCGTCCGCAGCGTCTCGGTGAACTCCCGGCCCAGCCCGTACTTGAAGGTGACCCGCCGCGCGTCGGTCCAGCGCGGCATCAGCAGCACCTCCTCGTGCTCGACGTTCACGCACTCCACCGGGCCGATGCCCTCGGGGAAGTCGAACACCTCCGGCTCGCTGAACGGCTCCGTCGTGAACCAGCCGCGGCCCTCCTCGAAGACCACCGGCGGATTCAGGCACTCCTCGATCGTGGTCCAGATGCTGAAGGAGGGCGCGAAGTCGTAGCCGTCCACCGTCAGGTTCGCGCCGTCACGGACCCCGATCTCCTCGACGGTGTCGAAGAGTTCGTCCGCCGCGTACCGGGCGAACACGTCGGACAGGCCCGGCTCCACGCCCATGCCCACCAGCGCCAGCGCGCCCGCGCGCTCCCAGTCGGCGGCGAGCGCGAACTGCTCGTCGCCGAGCTTCACCCCGCACTCCTCGTACGGGCGCTCGGGATGCGGGCGGGACAGCGACATCGCCATGTCGACATAGGTGGCCCCCGCCTCGCGCGCCGCCCGGAACAGCGGCATCACGAATCTGGGGTCGGTCGCGTTGAGCAGCACGTCACAGCCGTGCCGGGCGAGCAGCGCGGCCACCGCGGCCTCGTCGGCCGCGTCCACCCGCTCGGCCCGGAACCGGCCCGCGTCCGCGCCGAGGGCGGCGACGGCCGCCTCCGCGCGGGCGGGGTCGTGGTCGGCCACCACCATCAGGTCGAAGAACGGACGGCGGGCCGCGATCCGGGTGACGGCGGTGCCCACACCACCGGCGCCCACGAGCAGTACACGCATGACGGAAACTCCCTGCCTGACACGGACGGGAAACGAGAACGGGACAGGCGCGCCTTGCCCCGCATCCAACGCTCCGGCCCGCGTTAAGGTCAATGGCGTTGGCATAAGGGCTGCCGAGCGCCACCAGGGAGGGACCCCGCCGTGCCCAAACCCGTCGTGCCCGAGGACAAGCGCCGCAGACGCCGCCCCACCCGGAGCGGCACCGTGCTCACCGAGGAGCTGATCGTCACCACCGCGCTGCGCCTGCTGCGCGAGCACGGCAGCGCCGGCCTGTCGGCCCGCCGCCTCGGCCTCGCCCTGGACTGCAACCCCAGCACCCTCTACCGGTACTTCCGGGGCATGGACGACCTCACCCTGGCCATCGGGGACGCCCTCATCGGCCAGGCCCTTCAGGGCTGGCGGCGCACCGGGCGCTGGCAGGCCGACCTGCGCGCCATCGGGCGGCGCATCCACGCCGCGTACGTCGCCCACCCCCAGGCCGCCCTGCTCACGGTCAGCCGGGTCACCGGCCGCGCCCACGAACTCGCCGTCGACGAGGCCGTCCTCGACGTGCTCGCCCGCGCCGGGTTCCCGCTGCGCGAGGCGGTGCGCGTCTACCACGCCTTCATCGACCAGACCCTCGCCTTCGCCGCCCTGGACGCCGCCACCCTGGCCCTGCCCAGCGCCTCGCAGCGGGCCGACGAGGACCAGTGGCAGTCCACCTACGCCCGCCTGCCCCGCTCCACCCACCCGCGCATCGCCGAGGCCGCCCCGCTGCTGGCCCGGCAGATGGTGCACAGCGCGTACCCCACCGCGCTGGCGATGCTGCTGGACAGCGCCGCCGCCCGGCTCAGCGGCGCAGCGCCCGCGCCGCCGTCGCGCTGACCGCCTCGGCCAGCGCCGCCAGCGCGGGGGAGTCGAGCCGCCACTGCTGCCAGTACAGCGCCACGTCCTGCCACCGCCCCGGCGCCAGAGGTACGACGCTGCCCGCCGCCAGCAGCGGTTCGGCCTGGGCCTCGGGCACCAGGCCCCAGCCGAGCCCGCGGGCCACCGACTGCGCGAACCCCTCGGAGGTCGGCACGTAGTGCCGCAGCGGACCCGCCCCGGTGCCGCCGAGCCCGCGCACGAAGGAGTCCTGGAGGGCGTCCTTGTCGTCGAAGACCATGACCGGCAGCTCGGCCAGCGCCGCCGCGAGCGGTCCGGACGACAGCCGCGCGGCCAGCTCCGGCGCCGCCACCGGCAGGTAGCGCATCTTGCCCAGCGGACGCACCGAGCACCCCGGTACCGGCTCCGCCGACCCCGTCACGGCCGCCATCACCAGGCCCTCGCGCAGGAGCGCCGCCGTGTGCTCCTCGTCCTCCCGGCGCAGCTCGAAACAGAGCCCCGGCACCACGGTGAGCGCGTCCAGGAACCAGGTCGCCAGCGAATCGGCGTTCACCGCCACCGACACCCGCGTCGGCTCCCCGGCCCCGCTCATCCCCAGCTCGTCGCGCGCGTCCCGCTCCAGCCGGGCGAGCTGGCGGGCGTAGCGCACCAGCACCGCCCCGGACTCGGTCGGCCGCACCGGCTTGGTGCGCTGGAGCAGGACCCGGCCGGTGCGCTCCTCCAGTGCCTTGACCCGCTGGCTCACCGCCGACGGCGTCACGTGCAGCGCCGAGGCGGCCGCGTCGAAGGTGCCCTCGTCCACCACGGCCAGCAGCGTCCGCACCTGTTCCAGGGGAAGCTCGTTCATCACAAGAGCTAATGGTAGGTAAGAATCTTTAGCTGTACGCGCGGTGATCCGTTCCTTAACGTCGATGGCATGAACCACGCGCTCACCGCCGCCGTCGCGGGCTTCGGCACCGGCCTCTCCCTCATCGTCGCGATCGGCGCCCAGAACGCCTTCGTCCTGCGCCAGGGAGTGCGCCGGCAGGCCGTCCTCGCCGTGGTGGGCATCTGCGCGCTGTCCGACGCGGTGCTCATCGCCCTCGGGGTCGCCGGGGTCGGCGCGATCGTCGTGGCGTGGCCGGACGCGGTCCGGGCGGTCGGCGTCGTCGGCGGCGTCTTCCTGCTCTGCTACGGCGTGCTCGCCGCCCGGCGTGTCCTGCGCCCCGGCACCGGGGGCCTGAGCACGGACGGCGAGGCGGCCGGCTCGGTCCGGCGCGCGGTGCTCACCTGCCTGGCGATGACCTGGCTCAACCCGCACGTCTACCTGGACACCGTCTTCCTCCTGGGCTCCCTGGCCGCCGACCGGGGCCCGCTGCGCTGGACCTTCGGCCTGGGCGCCGCGCTGGCCAGCCTGTGCTGGTTCGCCGCCCTCGGCCTCGGTGCCCGGCTGCTCGGCCGCGTACTGGCCCGGCCCGCCGCCTGGCGCGCTCTGGACGGGCTGGTCGCCTGCACCATGCTCGGCCTCGGCGCGATGCTGCTCGCCGGCGCCTGACGCCGGCCGCGGGGCCCCGGGACAAACGGTTCGGCGTTCGCCGGGAGTTGCTGCGATAGTGAGGGCCGAAATCGAAAGATGTATCGAGCAACCAGGATCTCCGTGGACACGAGCGAGAGCAGCGGCACCGACGCGGGCAGGACCGAGGCGCCCGGCGCGGAACCGGCCGCCCGCGGCTGGCGCCGCTGGGCGATGGACACCCGTCCCCTGCGCATACCGGCCTACCGGCGGCTGTGGTCGTCGACCATCGTGACCGCCGTCGGCAGCCAGCTCACCGCCGTCGCCGTGCCCAAGCAGATCTACGACATCACCCACTCCTCGGCCTGGGTCGGCTACGCCAGCCTCGCCGGACTCGTCCCCATGGTCGTCTTCGCGCTCTGGGGCGGCGCCGTCGCCGACACGGTGGACCGGCGCAAGCTGCTGCTGATCACCAACATCGGCATCGCGGTGACCTCGCTGCTGTTCTGGGCCCAGGCCGCCACCGGGCTCGACTCGGTGGCCGTGCTGATGGTGCTGCTCGCCGCCCAGCAGGCGTTCTTCGGGCTGAACCAGCCCACCCGCAGCGCGTCCGTCGCCCGGCTGGTCCCGGCCGCCGAACTGCCCGCCGCCAACGCCCTCGGCACCACCGTCATGCAGACCGGCCTGGTCGCGGGACCGCTGCTCGCCGGTGTGCTGATCCCGGTCATCGGACTGCCCGAGCTGTACCTCGTCGACGCGCTCGCGCTCTGCTTCACCGTGTGGGCCGTGTACCGGCTGCCCGCCCTGCCCCCGCTCGGCGAACCCTCCGCCCGCCGCGCCGGGGTACGGGAGATCGCGGCCGGGTTCCGCTACATCGCCGGGCACAAGGTGCTGCTGCTGTCCTTCCTCGCCGACATCGTCGCCATGGTCTTCGGCATGCCGCGCGCCCTCTTCCCGGAACTGGCCGCGCACACCTACGGCGCCTGGGACGAGGGCTTCGCGCTCGGCCTGCTGTTCGCCGCCATGCCGGTCGGCGCCGTCCTCGGCGGCCTGTTCTCCGGCGTGTTCTCGCGGGCCCGCCGCCACGGCTGGATGGTCATCGGCTCGGTCGTCGGCTGGGGGCTGGCCGTGGTCGGCTTCGGGCTGACCGGCGACCTCTGGGTGGCCGCCGCCTGCCTCGCCGCCGGAGGCGTGGCCGACATGGTCTCCATGGTCTTCCGGGGCGCGATCCTGCTCTCCGCCGCGACCGACGAGATGCGCGGCCGGATGCAGGGCGTCTTCACCGTGGTCGTCGCGGGCGGCCCCCGCCTCGCCGACCTGCTGCACGGCACCGCCGGGTCAGTCTTCGGCCCCCGCGCCGCCGTGGCGGGCGGCGGCGCGCTGGTCGTCGTCGTGATGCTGGCGCTGGCCGCCGCGATGCCCGCGCTGCGCCGCTACCGGATCTGACCGGCGGGCCCCTCTACAGCGGGGTGCTCCGCCGGATCGCGTACTGGTCCATCAGCTTGCCGCGCGTCGTCTCCAGGCGGTGGGCCAGGATCTCGGCGACGGTGCGCACCACCGACAGCCCGAGCAGCGGGTCCTCCACGCACAGGGCGAGCACCGCGGGCCCCTCGAACTGGTAGGCGCGGACATTGCTGAACGCCACCGCCCCGAAGTCC
Organism: Streptomyces sp. NPDC046860; assembly: GCF_040645115.1. Lineage (NCBI taxonomy): Bacteria > Bacillati > Actinomycetota > Actinomycetes > Kitasatosporales > Streptomycetaceae > Streptomyces > Streptomyces sp. NPDC046860. The sequence goes on from NZ_JBEYXQ010000011.1 coordinate 166,530, forward strand.
CACTCGTAGGGCGGGAAGAGCCAGGACCAGCCGAGCAGGTCACCGGCGCCGAGCGTGGCCACGGTGACGTACTGCCGGGCGGTCACCTGCTGGTCCAGGGAGACCGCGCCCGACCGGATCACCCAGAACCGGTCGGCGACGCCGCCCGCCTCGAAGACACGGGTGTCCTCCGGGAAGGAGACCTCCTCGGCCAGCTCCATCAGCCGCTCCCGCTGTGCCTGGGGCAGGGCGGTCAGCAATTTGATCGCTTTGGTCATAGGCGGGGCTCCTCACCGGCGGCCGTTCGGGTGGTTCCCTTAAGCCCATTGGAGCCGCTGCCGCCCCGCGGGGCACCTCGAAGGACCGGCACCGGGCGGGCCGTCCCGGCCGCGGGCAGGAAAAAGCCCTGGCCGGACGGGGGTGACCAGCCAGGGCTGTCGGTGCGGAAGCGCCAAGGACACACGGACACCGGTCCGGGTCGCGCCCCGATACCGGTGAACCGTAAACCATGCGTCGGATGCCCCGTGAGGGACCCCGCCTCACGTGACGCGCCTGCCTCCACCCGCCTCCGCCTCCGCGGCACCCGCGTCCACCACATGGCTGCCCGGCGCGACGATCTCCGTCAGCACCCCGGCCACCACCTGGTACGTCAGCGCGCGCTCGGTCGCCTCACGCGCCCGGTCCGGGTCGGTGGCGGTCAGGCTCCGCGCCCGCTCCAGCCACGCCCGCTCCTCCTCCTCGGCCACATCCCGGCCCCGCCGGATACGCCGCAACAGTTCATCCGCGTCCACGACATCGCTCATGCCGGGCTCCTACCCGCTCCGCGCCCGGTGAAGGCCCCCGCACCCAGGGTGTTTGACATCGCCGTGAGGGGTCAGCCGCAAGGGAGAGACCCCGGCCGTCCGGGCACCGCCCCGAGGAGAGACCGGACACCCGCTAGGGAGGGAATTGCAGCATGTGCGAGCCGCTCGCGACCAGCACCCCGGCCGTGCCCCGGCAGAGCCGCAGGACCATGGCGTACCGCCCCGCCGACGCCCGCAGAGCCGTGCGTCGCGTGGTGCGCGAACGCTGCCGCGACCGGGCGCTGACCTGCGCCGACGAGACCCTGGAGGACGCCCTGCTGGTCGCCTCCGAGCTGACCGCCAACGCTATCCTGCACGGCGGCGGCATCACCCGCTTCGAGGTCGACGTCGACACCCGCGGCGTACGGCTCTCGGTGAGCGACCTCAGCGACGAACGCCCCCGAGAGGCGGCCGGCTCCGGCACCGAGGCCGACCGGACCCGCACCGGCGGCCGGGGCTGGCCCATCGTCAGCCTGCTCGCCCGCGACGTACGCGTGGCGGGCCTCCCGCGCGGCGGCAAGTGCGTCACCGCCGTCGTCCCCCTGCGCTGACCCCACTCAGCCCGCCGGCCCCGCCCCCCTGCGCTGCCCCGCGCTCACCGTCTCGCGCTCCACCAAGGCCCGGCGTCGAGCAGAACCTCGCCCAGCGCCCCGCGGCCGTCACTTCTTCGCGGCCTCCACCTCGACCGGGACCCCCAGTGGGCGGGCGAGGCCGGAGACGGCCTCGTCCAGGCGCTGGAGGTGGCGGAGGACGCGGTCGGTCACGCGGCCCCAGCGCGGGGTGGCGAGGGTGCCCGGCTCCAGCATGGAGGCGATGCTCGGACCCGTCTCGATCTCGGCGGGGGAGTGCGGGTCGCGCACGTGGTCGGCGATGGCCTCGATGTTGTGCACGATACGGCCGCACACCCCGCGCAGCCGGGGGTCGGCCGCGATCGACGGATTGCTCGGCAGCAGCTCGGCCGTGGCCGCCAGCGCCCGGCCGTGGTACGCGCACGTCTCCAGCAGCGCCACCACGTACCGGGCGGTGTCCCGGCGGGAGCGCTGCGGGGCGACCGGATGCGTCAGCGGCTGGATCGCGGAGTGCAGATCGGCCAGCGCCTGGTCCAGCTCGCGCGCCTGGTCCACCAGGTCCGCGTGCGGCCGCCCGCTGAGCTGGTCCACGGCCGCCCGCGTCAGCTCCGCCAGCTTGTCCAGCACGTCCACCAGCAGGTCGTTGGTGCGCCGGTCGGTCCGCACCGGCAGCACCACCGCCGCCGTGAGCACCCCGCACGCCGCGCCCAGCGCCGTCTCCTCCACCCGCAGCAGCAGCACCGACATGCTGTACGTGTTCAGCAGGGTGTACAGCAGCCCCAGCGCCGCCGTCACGAAGAACGACATCAGCGTGTAGGACAGGGGGGCGGTGTAGAACATGGCGAACACGCACACCAGCACCAGCGCGAACGCCGTCCACGTGTGGTGCCCCACCGCCCCGGCGAGCCCGATACCGGCCACCACACCGAGGATCGTGCCGACGAGGCGCCGGCCGCCCTTCACCAGGATCTCCCCGGTGGAGGCGGTGTTGATGAACACGATCCAGCAGGTCAGCACCGCCCAGTACCAGCGCTGGTGGGACAGCAGCTCACCGCCCGCGATGGCCAGCGCCGAGCCCACCGCCACCTGCACGGCCGCCCGCGTCGTGGGCCGCCTGAGCCCCGTCCGCCCGGCCTTGTCCGCGTCGCTGTCCTCGCTGACCTCGATCGCCGCGTCCTCCGCGTCCAGCTCCTCGCGCGACCTGGCGGTCGCGGGGCTGTCGTCGGAGTCGTCCTGCGGCCCGTCCAGCGCGGTGCGCAGACCCATCACCGCGCGCGCCGCCTCACCGATGCCCCGGAAGACGTCCTGCACGGCGGGCGACGCCTTGGGCAGATTGTCCTCCTCGCGGTAGCCCAGCAGCCGGTTGCGGACCTGCGCCAGCGCCGTCCCCGAGGTCTCGCCCACCGGACGCAGCACCAGCAGCCGCAGCGCCCGCAGATCCCGGCCCAGCGTCGCCGTCGACTTGTCCCGCGCCGGCGGCAGCAGCCCGCCCGACGGCAGCGGCGCGCCCGGCAGATGCAGGGTGAGGGTGTCCATCCGCTCGGCGCTGCGAGCGGTGAGCAGCATCAGCCCGAGCCGTTCGGCGGCGATCTCCGCGTCCGCGACGCGGCGCTGCAGCAGCCGGGCCATCGCCTCGTCGGAGGTGCCGCGCTCCAGCCTGCCCTGGATCATCAGCGCCGTCTCGTGCAGCCGCGCGGTACCGGTGCGCAGGTCCTCCACGATCTTGTCGACGTCGTCGGGCTCCGCGTCCAGCAGCTCGATCTGGGTGCTCAGCAACTGCCCGAGCCGGGCCCTGAAGGCGCGCCTGAGCCGGTCCAGCGTGCCCGCCTCCGTCTGCGGCATCAGCACGAACCGCGCGAAGGCGCTGCACCCGACCGCCACCGCGATCACCACGTACAGCGAGGGCAGCATCGGCACGGTGGCCCGCACGAACAGCGACAGGAAGTAGACCTGGAAGCCGATCAGCCCGAGCCCCGTGGCCCGCTCGCCGAACCGGCGCCCGTAGACGGCCGCGAAGATGAGCAGCAGGAAGGAGACGTCGCTGACCAGCGGCCACCGGTTCAGCACCGCGCCCAGCGACACCGCGGCCAGCGCCACGGGCAGGCACAGCGCCAGGGTGACGGCCTGCTTGGCACGGTCGGTCTCCCGGACGGCGAACGTCGACGACATCGCCGCCATCGCGCCCGCGACCAGCTGCGGCACCGGGAAGCCCAGGGAGCCCAGCAGGATCAGGGTGAGCGCGATCGCGGCCACCGTGCGCAGCCCCGCGATCAGCCGCAGCAGTCCCGGGTCGGACGCGGCGAGCCTGTCCCACAGCCGTACCAGAAGCGCCCGTCCCCTTGCCTTCACTCCGCCGCGCTCTCTCTCCCGTGCCGGACGATGATCCACTGCCCAGGATGTCACGACGCCCCGCCCGGACCGCCGCAGGTGGGCGGAGATGCGGCCGGGCAGCCCCGGATTCCCGGCGTCCCCGGGCGCGGAGCCGCCGGAGGCCGCCGCCCCCACGTCGGGACGGCGGCCTCCGGCGGCCCGGCTCACCTCGTCAGCCTCCGGTCGCCTTGCCCCGCACCTTGCCCTCCGCCTCGGCCGTCCGCACCTCGCCGCGGACCTGCTCCGGCGTCAGATACGAGTCCGTGTACTCGAAGTCCTTGAGCTGGGCGGGCTTGCGGGCCTGGAAGCCCGTGCGGACGAAATCGTCGCCGGCGACCGCGTTCAGCACCCAGTTCACCAGCACGCGTGCCTTGGCGACCCCGGTGCGCAGCGCCGACCAGTGGTAGCCGCGCGCCACGATCTGGGCCAGGATGCCGCGCAGCTCGATCCCGAGCGGCCGCGACACCGCGTCCTTGCCGCCGAGGTCGACCACCAGACCGAGGTCCTTGTGGACGTACGGCTCCATCGGCTCCCCGCGCAGCGAGGCGATGATGTTGTCCGCGACCTTCGGGCCCTGGCGCATCGCGTGCTGCGCGGTGGGCGGGCAGATCGCGCCCTGCTCGCCCTTGGCCAGGTCGGGCACCGCCGCCGCGTCGCCGAGCGCGAACACCCCGTCGTGCCCCGGCACCGTCATCTCCGGGGTCACCACGAGCCGTCCGCGCACCGTCTCCGCGTCCATCGTGCCGATCAGCGGGCTGGCGACGACACCGGCCGTCCAGATCAGGGTGTGCGTGGGGATGACCCGGCCGTCGGTGAAGGTGACCTCGTCCTCGGTCACCTTGGCGACGGACACACCCAGCGAGACGTCGATGCCCCGGTCGCGCAGGATCTTCAGCGCCTGCTTGCCGAGCCGGTCGCCCAGCTCCGGCATCAGCTTCGGCGCGATGTCGATCAGATGCCAGCGGATCAGACTCGGGTCCAGCCTCGGATACCGGCGGACCGCGGCGTGCGTGAGGCGCTGCAGACAGGCCGCCGTCTCCGTGCCCGCGTAACCGCCGCCGACCACCACGAACTGCAGCCGCGCCGCCCGCTCCTCCGGGTCGTCGCTGGCGTCCGCGAGGTCGAGCTGGGAGATGACGTGGTCGCGTACGTACGCGGCCTCCGCGAGGGTCTTCATCCCGAAGGCGTGCTCGGCCAGGCCCGGGATGTCGAAGGTGCGGGTCACACTGCCCGGCGCCAGCACGAGATAGTCGTACGGCTCGTTGACGATCTCGTCGGTGATGGTGCGGATGACGCAGACCTTCGCCTCCAGATCCACCCCGATCGCTCCGCCCGGGATGATCCGGGTGCGGTACTTCTTGCTGCGGCGCAGCGAGACGGCGATGGACTGCGGCGTCAGCACGCCCGAGGCGACCTGGGGCAGCAGCGGGAGGTAGAGCTGGTAGGAGAACGGCGTCACCAGGGCGACGTCCGCCTCGTCAGGGCCGAGTTTGCGCTCCAGCCGGCGGACGCACTCGACTCCGGCGAAGCCTGCGCCGATCACCAGAATCCTGGGTCGTCGTGTCACGGTGTTGTTCCCTTCTGCGGCTCCCGTCGGTCCGGATGGACGCCGTTCGCATGCCCTGGACCACTGTCACCACACCCGATCCCACCGCGCCCCGGGCCGTTCCGCCAGTCGGACGCGCCCGGCGGGCGGACGGACGTGTGCGCGGCAGTCTGCCCCTCCAACGCACCGGGGTAACCCGATACCGCGCGGGTACACCTCGCGCGGCACCGGCCGGCCGGAGCCTCAGCACTGCCCTCACCACGGCAGGAAGACGTGGATGTCCTTGCCGTCCTCCTCCACCACCACGCTCACCTGGTCGCACAGGGTGTGCACCAGGTGCCAGCCGATGCCCCCGCCGCCCGAACTCGGCCTGAAGGGGCGCGGCTCGGGCACGACCGTGCTGGTGTCGTGCATGGTCACGTGCACGCCGTCGAAGGTGCGCCGCATCCGCATCCCGAACGGGCCCGGCGCGAACTGGATCGCGTTGGCCGCCAGCTCGGTGACGACCAGCAGGATGTCGTCCCAGTACTCCGGCGCCGCCGGCGGTGAGCCGCGGGCCAGGGAGCGCAGGAACCCTTCCGCGGCCAGCCGCGCGCCCGTCACGTTGGGCAGCTCACCGGGAAAGGAGAACGCACGCTCCGGTGCTTCCTCCGAGGGAGGCGGTACGCCCTCCCAACGCCGCTCTGTCGCCATCTCGCATTCCCCGGCCCCGTCCGGCCCGGGGGCCGGGCACGGCCCCCGCGCTCCAGGGCGGTCGTCGTCGCTGGTCAGTTCACCAGGGCGGGTTCCCACCGCCGCGCGGATTACGCGCGAGGGCGCCAACTGACCGGCGCGGGCTCAGCGGAACACGTCGTCCGGCTCGTCCCAGTCCACCGGCTCCGGCGGCCGCCCGCCCCGCGCCGCACGCGAACGCGCCTTGTACATCGCGTCGATCTCGGCCGCGAAGTGCCGCGCGATGGCGTCCCGGCGCAGCTTCAGCGAGGGCGTCAGCAGCCCGTTGTCCGGGGCGAAGGGTTCCTGCACCACCCGGTAGACCCGGATGGACTCGGCGCGGGACACCGTGCTGTTGGCCGAGGCGACCGCGCGGGCCAGCTCCTCGCGCAGCGCGTTCTCCTCCCGGCTCTCCCGCCCCTCGAAGTCGCCCTGGAGGGCCAGCGCGGCCCGCCAGTGCGCGAGGAACTCCGGGTCCAGGGTGATCAGCGCGCCCATGCAGGGCCGGTCCTCGCCGACGACCACCACCTGGTGGATCAGCGGGTGCATGCGCAGTCGCTGCTCCAGCGGCGCGGGCGCCACGCTCTTCCCGCTGGAGGTGACGATGACGTCCTTCTTGCGGCCGGTGATGGTCAGATACCCCTCCCGGTCCAGCCGCCCGATGTCCCCGGTCGCCAGCCAGCCCCCGCGCAGCACGCTCCGGGTGCGCCCCTCGTCCCCGACGTAGCCCTGGAACACCGACGGGCCGTGCACCAGGATCTCCCCGTCCTCGGCCACGCGGACCTCGGTCCCGGGCAGCGGTGTCCCGACGGTCCCCGACTTCTCGCGGCCCAGCGGCTGCATGGTGATCCCGCCCGAGGTCTCCGTCAGCCCGTAGCCGTCGTGCAGGTACAGCCCGATGCCCTCGAAGAACAGCGACAGCTCGCGGCTGAGCGAGGAGCCGCCGGAACTGCCCCGCCTGGCCCGCCCGCCGAGCGCGGCGCGCAGCTTGCGGTACACCGTCCGCTCGTACAGGGCGTGCTGGAGCCGCAGTTCCAGCCCCGGACCCGTCCCTATGCCGAGGCGGCCGCGCTCCTCGGCTTCCGCGAAGTCCCGCGCGGTCTGCGCCGCCCGCTCGAACAGCGCGCCCTTGCCCGCCTGCTGAGCCGTCCTCAGGAACGTCTTGTACATCTTCTCGAACACCGAGGGGACGCCGTAGAGGTACGTCGGCCGGAAGGTCCGCAGTGCCGAGCCGAGGGCCTCCTCCGACGTCTCCGGCTCGTGCGCCATCAGGATGCCGCCGCGCAGGCACAGCGTCTGGATCATGATCCCGTACACGTGCGAGAACGGCAGGAACGCCAGCACCGAGGGCTGCTCCCCGGGCGGTGCGGCCGTGTGCCCCCAGCCCGCGAGCAGCACGTCGCACGGGTAGGCCAGGCCCCGGTGGCTCAGCGCGCAGCCCATCGGCCGCCCGGTGGCTCCGGAGGTGTAGGTGACCGCCGCCGTGGAGTCCGGCAGCACGATCCGGCGCAGCGACTCCACGGTCGTCAGCGGGATGTCCGCGCCCCGCTCGGTGAGTTCCGCCAGCGCGCCCGCGTCGAGCTGCCAGACGTGCTTCAGCCTGGGTAGCGCCGCGCACACCGTCCCGACGGTCATCACCCCCAGCTCGTCCTCGACCGCCACGGCCACGCACCCCGCGTCCCGCAGGATCCACTCGACCTGGTCCCGTGAGGAGGTCGGATGGACGGGGACCAGTTCGGCGCCCACGGTCCACAGAGCCTGGGCCAGCAGGGTCCACTCGTACCGGTTGCGGGCCATCAGGGCCACCCGGTGGCCCGGCGAGATCCCGGCGGCCACCAGCCCCTTGGCCAGCCCGACCACCTCGTCCCGCAGCTCGGCGGCCGTGACCACCTCCCACGCGCCGGAGCCGGGCGCCGCGCGCCGGGCGAGCAGCGGCAGCCCGGGACTGGTCTCGGCTGTCTCGAAGACGGTGTCGGCGAGCCCGCCGGCGGGCAACGGGAAGGCTGCCGGAGCGGAGGCGACGTCGCGCATGCGCTGCTCCTGGAAGTACGGAGGGTGACCCCGCCGATCGGCTCTGTGTCGGCGGTGCACGAATGTAGCGCGGGGAAGCGGGTTCGGTGTGGGGAAGGAGAAAGTCGTGATCCCCTGATGACCTGCGGATGTCCGGTGGGTCCCGGGTGCCGCCGTTCCGTGCGGATATCGGCCCGGCCCCCCGCACGCGGAGAGGGGCGGCCGGAGGTCGCGAGGACCTCCGGCCGCCCCTTCGCCTGGCGCCGGTACGGCGGGCTCAGCGGGCGGGCGTGAGCCACACCGTGGCGAGCGGCGGCAGCGTCAGACGCAGCCCGCCCTCCTCCGGACACAGCTTGCCCGCGTCACCCACCGGAACGCCGCTGCCGCCGTAGCGGACCGCGTCGGTGTTGAGCGCCTCCTGCCAGGCGGGCACCTGCTCGGGCGCCCACAGGCGGTAGTCCTCCCGGACCACCGGCGAGAAGTTCGACACCGCCAGCAGGGGCGTGCCGTCCTCGGCGTACCGGACGAACGCGAAGACGTTGTCGTCGGCCGCGTCGCACATGGACCACTGGAAGCCGCCCGGGTCGGTGTCCCGCTGCCACAGGGCCGGCGCGTCCCGGTACACCGTGTTCAGGTCCCGCACCAGGTCCCGCACGCCCAGGTGGCCGGCCGCCGAGTGGTAGTCGTCGGCGAGCAGCCACCATTCGGGCCCGTGCTTCTCCGACCACTCGGCGCCCTGGGCGAACTCCTGCCCCATGAAGAGGAGCTGCTTGCCGGGATGGGCCCACATGAAGCCGAGGTACGCCCGGTGGTTCGCGCGGCGCTGCCACCAGTCGCCCGGCATCTTCGACACCAGCGCCTGCTTGCCGTGCACGACCTCGTCGTGGGAGATGGGCAGGACGTAGTTCTCGCTGTACGCGTACACCATCGAGAACGTCATGTCGTGGTGGTGGTACTTGCGGTGCACCGGCTCCTTCTGCACGTACTCCAGCGAGTCGTGCATCCAGCCCATGTTCCACTTCAGCCCGAACCCGAGGCCGCCGCTCTCGGTCGGCCGGGTCACGCCCTCCCACGCCGTGGACTCCTCGGCGATGGTCACCACGCCCGGGCAGCGCCGGTAGACGGTCGCGTTCATCTCCTGGAGGAAGGCGACCGCGTCCAGGTCCTCGCGGCCGCCGAAGACGTTCGGCGCCCACTGCCCGGAGTCGCGTGAGTAGTCGAGGTAGAGCATCGAGGCGACCGCGTCCACGCGCAGGCCGTCGATGTGGAACTCCTCGCACCAGTACACGGCGTTGGCGACCAGGAAGTTGCGCACCTCGGTCCGGCCGAAGTCGAACTCGTACGTCCCCCAGTCCGGGTGCTCGGCCCGCCGGGAGTCCCCGGGCTCGTACAGCGGGTCCCCGTCGAAGCGCGCCAGCGCCCAGTCGTCCTTGGGGAAGTGGGCCGGCACCCAGTCCATGATCACGCCGATTCCCGCCCGGTGCAGCGCGTCCACCAGGAACTTGAAGTCGTCCGGCGAGCCCAGCCGCGGGGTCGGCGCGTAGTACGAGGTGACCTGGTAGCCCCACGACCCGCTGAACGGGTGCCCGGCCACCGGCATCAGCTCCACATGCGTGAAGCCCAGGTCCTTGACGTACGCGGGCAGCTCCTCCGCCAGCTCGCGGTAGGTCAGCCCCGGCCGCCAGGACGGCAGATGCACCTCGTACACCGACAGCGGCGCCTGGTGCACGGGGGTGTTACCGCGGTGCGCCATCCACTCCGCGTCGCTCCACGCGTACCGCGAGGACGTGACGACGGACGCGGTGTCCGGCGGGACCTCCGTGAGCCGGGCCATCGGGTCCGCCTTCAGGAAGCGGTGGCCGTACCGGGAGGTGATCTCGAACTTGTACCGGGTGCCCTCGCCGATCCCCGGCAGGAACACCTCCCACACCCCGGACGCGCCCAGCGAGCGCATCGGGTACTGCGTGCCGTCCCAGAACGTGAAGTCCCCGGCCAGCCGCACCCCCTGGGCGTTCGGCGCCCACACGGTGAACCGGGTGCCCTCGACACCCTCGTGGGTCATCGGCTCGGCGCCGAGCGCCTTCCAGAGCTGCTCGTGCCGGCCCTCACGGATCAGGTGCAGGTCCAGCTCGCCGAGCGCGGGCGCGAAGCGGTACGGGTCGTGCACCGTCCGCTCGCCGTCCGCGCCCTCCGTGTACGCCACCACCAGCTCGTAGGCGGGGATCTCCGGGTACGGCAGCACGGCGGAGAACAGGCCGTCGCCCTCCGAGGCGAGCGGCGAGCGCACCCCGTCGGCCAGGACGCTCACGCCGAGCGCGTTCGGGCGCAGGGCCCGGAACAGCACACCGCCGGGCACCGGGTGGGCGCCCAGCAGGGCGTGCGGGTCGTGATGCGCGCCGCCCAGCAGACGGCCGCGCTCCTCGCCTTCGAGGACGACGGCCGGAGCGTGGGCGGGACCCGACGGCTCGGGCAGCGAAGTGTCGCGCAGTGCCATGTCGTTCAGCCTCCCCATTCGGCGAGCCGCTCGATGGCCGCCATCGGGACCGGAAGCCAGTCCGGCCGGTGTCTCGCCTCGTACAGCACCTCGTACACCGCCCTGTCCGTCTCGTGCGCGCGCAGCAGCGCGTGCTCCTTGCGTGGGTCCCAGCCGGCGCGGGCCGCGTAGCCCGCGCAGAATGCCTCCCGGCAGCGGCTCGCCCACTCGGGGCGCCAGGGGCGGCGCTGCCGGGCCGCGTAGTCGAAGGAGCGCAGCATCCCGGCGATGTCACGCACCGGTGACTGCGCTGTCCGCCGCTCGGCGAGCGGACGGGAGGGTTCGCCCTCGAAGTCGATGACGAACCAGTCGTGCCCGGCGCGCAGCACCTGCCCGAGGTGCAGATCGCCGTGGACGCGCTGGGCGGCCGGACCGGAGTCGCGCACCGCCAGCGCCCCGAACGCGGCCCGCAGCCCCGGCACATAGGGCCGCAGCCCCGGCACCGCCCGCACGGCCGCGTCCAGCCGGGCGCACATCGCCTCGGCCGTGGCCTCGTTGTCGTCCCCGCAGGCCGCCGGGAACGCCCCGGCCAGCGCGAGGTGCACCTCGGCCATGGCGCCGCCCAGCTCGCTCGCCTCGGCGGTGAAGTCGTCGCCCCGGGCCAGCGCCCGCAGCGCCAGCTCCCAGCCGTCGATCGCGTCCGGCAGGAACGGCTGGAGCACCCCCAGCGTGGCCGGGCGGGGCGCGGTGGTGCAGAACCACGCCACCGGCGCGGGCACCCGCGCGCAGCCCTCGGCGGCGAGCGCCTGCGGCACCTCCAGGTCCGGGTTGACGCCCGGCTGGATGCGGCGGAACACCTTCAGGATGTAGGAATCGCCGTACACGATCGAGGAGTTGGACTGCTCGGTGGTCAGCAGCCGGGGCGTGAGCGCGCCGGGCACGCCGGCGGCCCCGTCCGTCTCGAAGCGCAGCGGCCCGGCCTTGCCCGGCCGCCGCAGCCGCTCCAGCAGCAGGTGCGCGCAGCGCGGGTCGTGCAGCGCGTCGTACACGGCGAGTCCGGCCAGCGGGCCGTGCTCGGCCCGTCCGATCAGGGCGCGTTCCAGGCCGGGCGTGGGCCGCTCGCGCAGGTCCAGCAGGAGCTGGTAGCAGTCGCCGGGCGGGGGAGTGCCGCCGGGCGTGGGCACCGGCGCGTGCGAGGCGTTCACCAGCAGGTGCAGGCAGCCCGGGAACAGTTCGGTGACGGACAGCACCGACAGGTCGGTGACCGGCCGGTCCTTGCCCGCGAACCAGCGCTGCCGGGGCAGCCATTCGCGCAACAGGGCGCCCAGCGAGGTCAGGAGCCCGTCGACGCCGGTCGTCGCCGGGGGGCTGAGGGTGATGGTCTTCGGCATGGTGACGCGTCCTTTCCTCGGCGCCGGGCGCTCAGCGGCGGCGGCCGATGCGGGATGCGGGTCGGGTGAGCCGGAACCAGTAGAAGCCGTGGCCCGCGAGGGTCAGCAGATACGGCAGCTCACCGATCGCCGGGAACTTCACCCCGCCGATCAGCTCCACCGGGTGCCGCCCGTCGAAGGCCCGCAGGTCGAGCTCGGTGGGCTGCGCAAACCGGGAGAAATTGTGCACGCAGACCACGAGGTCGTCCTCGTACTCGCGCAGGAAGGCGAGTACCGCCGGGTTGGAGGACGTCAGCTCGGTGTAGGACCCGAGTCCGAAGGCGGGGTTCTGTTTGCGGATCTCGATCATGCGGCGGGTCCAGTGCAGGAGGCTGGACGGGGAGGACATCGACGCTTCGACGTTGGTGACCTGGTAGCCGTGGACGGGGTCCATGATCGTGGGGAGGAAGAGGCGGCCGGGGTCGCAGGAGGAGAAGCCGGCGTTGCGGTCGGGTGTCCACTGCATGGGGGTGCGGACGGCGTCGCGGTCGCCGAGCCAGATGTTGTCGCCCATGCCGATCTCGTCGCCGTAGTAGAGGATCGGCGAGCCGGGCAGGGAGAGCAGGAGTGCGGTGAACAGCTCGATCTGGTTGCGGTCGTTGTCGAGCAGGGGGGCGAGCCTGCGACGGATGCCGATGTTGGCGCGCATACGCGGGTCTTTCGCGTATTCGGCCCACATGTAGTCGCGTTCCTCGTCGGTGACCATTTCGAGGGTCAGCTCGTCGTGGTTGCGCAGGAAGATGCCCCACTGGCAGTTGGTGGGGATGGCGGGGGTCTTGGCGAGGATCTCGGAGACCGGGTAGCGGGACTCGCGGCGGACGGCCATGAAGATGCGGGGCATGACCGGGAAGTGGAACGCCATGTGGCATTCGTCGCCGCCGGTGGAGTAGTCGCCGAAGTAGTCGACCACGTCCTCGGGCCACTGGTTGGCCTCCGCCAGCAGTACGGTGTCCGGGTACTGGGCGTCGATCTCGCTCCGGACGCGCTTCAGGAAGGCGTGCGAGGCGGGCAGGTTCTCGCAGTTGGTGCCCTCCTCCGCGTACAGGTACGGGACCGCGTCGAGCCGGAACCCGTCGATGCCGAGGTCGAGCCAGAACCGCAGGGCCGCCAGGATCTCCTCCTGCACTGCCGGGTTCTCGTAGTTCAGGTCCGGCTGGTGCGAGAAGAAGCGGTGGAAGAAGTACTGTCCGCGCACCGGGTCGAAGGTCCAGTTGGAGACCTCGGTGTCGACGAAGATGATCCGGGCGTCCTGGTACTGCTTGTCGTCGTCGGCCCACATGTAGTAGTCGCCGTAGGGGCCGTCGGGGTTGGCGCGGGACTCCTGGAACCACGGGTGCTGGTCGCTGGTGTGGTTCATGACGAAGTCGATGATGACCCGCATGCCCCGCTGGTGGGCGGCGTCCACGAACTCCACGAAGTCGGCCAGGTCGCCGAACTCGGGAAGGACCGAGGTGTAGTCGGCGACGTCGTAACCGCCGTCTCGCAAGGGCGACTTGAAGAACGGCGGGAGCCACAGGCAGTCCACGCCGAGCCACTGGAGATAGTCGAGCTTGGCGGTCAGCCCCTTCAGATCGCCGATACCGTCGCCGTCGCTGTCATGGAAGGAGCGGACCAGCACTTCGTAGAAGACGGCACGCTTGAACCACTCGGGGTCCCGGTCCTTGGCCGGAGTGTCCTCGAAGGTGTCCGGCACGGGTTCGTTGACGGTCATGACGCTGAAGGCCCTCCGATCTGAGACGTCGCCCGCTCGACGCGCAGCACGTGCGCGGGGGCGCGGCCGGGGCTGAGGCACACGTAGTTGGCGCCGCCCCAGTGGTAGGTCTCGCCCGTCAGCTCGTCGTGCACGGACAGGGCGTCGTTCCGGTCCAGGCCGAGTTTCGGCAGGTCCAGCGAGACCGTGGCCTCCTGGGTGTGGTACGGGTCGAGATTGACGACCACGAGGACCGTGTCCTCGCCGGTGGTCTTGCTGTAGGCGAGCACGGAGTCGTTGTCGGTGTGGTGGAAGCTGAGGTTGCGCAGGTGGTGCAGTGCGGGGTGCCGGCGGCGGATGTCGTTGAGGCTGGTGATGAGGGGCGCGATGGTCCGGCCCTCGCGGGCGGCCGCCTCCCAGTCCCGCGGTTCGAGCTGGTACTTCTCGGAGTTCAGGTAGTCCTCGCCGCCCGGCCTCAGCGCCTGGTTCTCGCAGAGTTCGTAGCCGCTGTAGATGCCCCAGGCGGGAGAGAGTGTGGCCGCGAGGACGGCACGGATCTCGAAGGCGGCGCGCCCGCCGTGCTGGAGGTAGCCGGGAAGGATGTCGGGGGTGTTGGCGAAGAAGTTGGGCCGCATGTAGGCGGCCGCCTCCCCGGACAGTTCGGTGAGGTACTCCGTCAGTTCCTGTTTGCTGTTGCGCCAGGTGAAGTAGGTGTAGGACTGCTGGAAGCCGATCTGGGCGAGGGTGTGCATCATCGCGGGGCGGGTGAACGCCTCGGCCAGGAAGATGACGTCGGGGTCGGCGCGGTTGATCTCGCCGATGACGCGCTCCCAGAACACGACGGGCTTGGTGTGCGGGTTGTCGACGCGGAAGATGCGGACCCCGTGGTCCATCCAGTGCCGCAGGACGCGGACGGTCTCGTCGACCAGGCCGTCCATGTCGGCGTCGAAGGCGACCGGGTAGATGTCCTGGTACTTCTTCGGCGGGTTCTCCGCGTAGGCGATGGTGCCGTCGGGGCGGTGGTGGAACCACTGCGGGTGCTTCTCCACCCAGGGGTGGTCCGGGGAGCACTGGAGGGCGAAGTCCAGCGCGATCTCCAGGCCCAGGGCGCGGGCCCGGTCCACGAAGAAGTCGAAGTCCTCCAGCGTTCCCAGGTCGGGGTGGACGGCGTCGTGGCCGCCTTCGGGCGAGCCGATCGCCCAGGGCACGCCGACGTCGTCGGGGGTGGCGGTGAGGGTGTTGTTGCGGCCCTTGCGGTGCGTGGTCCCGATCGGGTGGATCGGCGGGAGGTAGACCACGTCGAAGCCCATCTCCGCGATCGCCTCAAGCCGCTTCGCCGCCGTACGGAACGTGCCGTGCGGCCGGTCGAGGGTGCCCTCGGAGCGCGGGAAGAACTCGTACCAGGAGCCGTACAGCGCCCGCTCCCGTTCCACCAGCAACGGCATCGGGTCGGACGCGGTCACGAGGTCCCGCAGCGGGTACCGGGCGAGGACCGCCCCGACCTCCGCGCCCAGGGCGTCCTTGAGACGGTCGTTCACCGAGAGGGTGTCGTCACCGAGGGCGTGGGCGGCGGCCAGCACAAGGTCGCGCTCCGGGCCCTTCGGCGCTCCGGCGGCGGCGCGCTCGTAGAGTTCCGCGCCCTCCTCCAGCACCAGACCGGTGTCGATCCCCGCCGGGATCTTGATGCCGGCCGCGTGCCGCCAGGTGGCGACCGGATCGGACCACGCCTCCACCCGGTAGGTCCAGCGGCCGGTGGCGTCCGGGGTGATGTCGGCGCCCCACACGTCGCTGCCGGGCGACACCTCGCGCATCGGGGTCCACGGGCCGCGCCGGCCCTTGGGGCCGCGCAGGACCACGTTGGCGCCCACCGCGTCATGTCCCTCACGGAACACGGTCGCGGTCACGCGGAACGTTTCCCCGGCCACCGCCTTCGCCGGGCGCCTGCCGCACTCGACGGCCGGCCGGACATCACGTACCGGTACGCGGCCGATGGCCGGGGTCCTGCGCATGGATCTCACCTCCGCCGTGCGCGAAGCCGGGCACACGGGGCCCGGCTTCGCGGTCCTGGATACGGGCCGGCAGGTGCCGTCCCGTAGGGGAACGCCATGTACGGTGCCAGGTCAGGGGCTTGGCGCCGTGGATCGCCGCTCCGGTGACTGCGCGCGTCGCGCCGTCCGGCCGGGCTGCGGCCGCCCGTCCTGCTCGCTCAAGTAACCGGCCGGGGTCGAGCGCAGATACCGCTCGGCGGCGTCCGCCGCCTCCCTGGCGCAGCGTTTTCCCATCAGCACGCACAACGTGTAGCCCGAGTCCTCGAAGGTGCTCCGGACCGTGCGGTCGTGGGGCGAGGCGAGCATCACGCGCTCCCACGCCCGGTAACGCCGCAACTGCCGGGCCACTTCGGCCTTGGCGGGTAGCAGCATGGTCCCCTTCACCTTCCGGCCCTCGACCGGTCGCGTTCCCGGCGATCGGGTGGCGTCCGCGCACGGGAGGGCGCGGCACCGTTACGGCGATCGAGGCTTTCACTCATGGTGCACGTGTAAATACACTCCGTCCTGTTGGTTCTTCAACCATCCCGCCGTCCGTGGTGCTCGTGTTGCACGAATGGCGTAGCAGCCGCATCGTGGATGGTGACTCAGAAGCGACTGATGTTCACGCTGAGTGTCCGGTGATCCCGCCGGGCGACCGTGGAGTCGGGAGCTTCGCCGGTGAGGAGCAAGCGACAATGGAGACCGCAGTGCCCCGCTACTACCACCTCGACGTGGAAGTCAGCCCGGAACGGGTGGGACAGGTCAGCCGCATCCTGGCCGCCCACCTCAGTCACTGGGACCTCGACAATCTCGTGGACCCGGTCCGCCGCGGCACCGAACTTCTGCTGCGCGCCATCGACCAGCACGCCACCGCCGCCACCACCTCCATCGAGATGTGGTGGAACGGCCAGCACCTCATCACCGCCGTCGGCGGCGGTGACCGCGACCTGTGCCCGGACGAGGGTCTGGGCGCCTGCCTCGCGGATCTCGCTGCCATGAGCGACGGATGGGGCTGCTGCGCCACGGAGACCGGAGCCAGGATCATCTGGTTCTCGCAGCGTGCCCGTGCCGACCAGCGGGTCCCGCTGGTCCCGACCGCTCCCTCGCCGCACATCCGCCGGATGCTGGGCGTACCCCGCGCGGCCCCGGTGCCCGAAAGGGTCGCCGAAGTGCCGACGGGCGCCCTGGTGGGCGCCCGGTGACGGCCAGGAAGTCCCGGAAAGGGGTGCCCGTGTGGAGCGGGCACCCCTATCCGTTGGGCGCCTCCTACGACGGTCAGGGCACCAACTTCGCGCTGTTCAGCGAGGTCGCCGAACGCGTCGAGCTGGTCCTCGTCGACGACGCGGGCGCCGAGACGCCCGTCCCCCTCCATGAGGTCGACGGCTTCGTCTGGCACGGGTATCTGCCCGATGTCGGCCCCGGCCAGCGGTACGGCTACCGGGTGCACGGGCCCTGGCAGCCCTCCCTCGGCCACCGCTGCAACCCGGCCAAGCTGCTGCTCGACCCCTACGCGCGGGCCATAGACGGCCAGACGGACAACGACCTCTCGCTGTACGAGCGGGACCCGCACGGCCCGGCGCCCGCCGACAGCGCCGGGCACTCGATGCTGGGCGTCGTCACCGACCCCTACTTCGACTGGGGCGACGACCGCCCGCCGGGCCGCCCCTACTCCGAGTCCGTCATCTACGAGACCCACGTGCGCGGCCTGACCGCGACCCACCCCGACGTGCCGGAGCGGCTGCGCGGCACCTACGCCGGGCTGGCGCACCCCGCGGTCGTCGAGCACCTGACCTCGCTCGGTGTCACCGCCGTCGAGCTGATGCCGGTGCACCAGTTCGCGCAGGACGGTGTGCTGCGGGACCGGGGCCTGTCGAACTACTGGGGCTACAACACCATCGGCTTCTTCGCCCCGCACAACGCCTACGCCGCCCTCGGCTCGCGCGGCCAGCAGGTCAACGAGTTCAAGGCCATGGTGAAGGCGCTGCACGCGGCCGGCCTGGAAGTCATCCTCGACGTGGTCTACAACCACACCGCCGAGGGCAACGAGATGGGCCCAACCCTCTCCTTCCGCGGCATCGACAACGCCTCGTACTACCGCCTGGTCGACGGCGACTGGGCGCACTACTACGACACCACCGGCACCGGCAACAGCCTGCTCATGCGGCACCCGTACGTGCTCCAGCTCATCATGGACTCGCTGCGGTACTGGGTCACCGAGATGCACGTCGACGGGTTCCGCTTCGACCTCGCGGCCACCCTGGCCCGGCAGTTCCACGAGGTGGACCGGCTCTCGGCGTTCTTCGACCTCATCCAGCAGGACCCGGTGATCAGCCGCGTCAAGCTCATCGCCGAGCCGTGGGACCTGGGCGAGGGCGGCTACCAGGTCGGCAACTTCCCCCAGCTCTGGTCGGAGTGGAACGGCAAGTACCGGGACGCCGTACGGGACTTCTGGCGGGCCGAACCCGGCTCGCTCGGCGAGTTCGCCTCCCGGCTCACCGGCTCCTCCGACCTCTACCAGGCCAGCAACCGCAGGCCCCGGGCCAGCGTCAACTTCGTCACCGCGCACGACGGTTTCACCCTGCGCGACCTCGTGTCGTACAACGACAAGCACAACGAGGCCAACGGCGAGGGCAACCGGGACGGCGAGAGCGACAACCGGTCCTGGAACTGCGGCGCCGAGGGCGACACCGACGTCCCGGCCGTGCTCGAACTGCGCTCCCGCCAGCAGCGCAACCTGCTCGCCACCCTGCTGCTCAGCCAGGGCATCCCGATGCTCGGCCACGGCGACGAACTCGGCCGTACCCAGGGCGGCAACAACAACGCCTACTGCCAGGACAACGAGGTCTCCTGGATCGACTGGGACCTCAACCCCGAGCAGCGCGCCCTGGCCGCCTTCACGCGGCGTCTGATCGGCCTGCGCGCCGAGCACCCCGTGCTGCGCCGGCGCCGGTTCTTCAGGGGCGAGCGCCCGGCCAAGCGCAAGCAACCGCTGCCCGACCTGAGCTGGCTGCGGCCCGACGCGCGCGAGATGACCGACCAGGACTGGCGGCGCGGCGACGCGCACTCGGTGGGCGTCTTCCTCAACGGCGATGCCATCGCCGAGCACGACGCCTACGGCCGCCGGGTCGTCGACGACTCCTTCCTGCTGCTGCTGAACGGCTACTGGGAGCCCGTCGACTTCCGGCTGCCCGCCGCGTCCTACGGAGAGCGCTGGACCACCCTGATCGACACCGCCGACCCCGAGGGCGTCCCCGACGAGCGCGAACGCAAGGCGGGCACCCGGCTCAGGGTCGAGTCCCGGAGCCTGATCCTGCTGTCCCGGCTGTCCCGCGACGGCTGAGCGGCACCCGGCACACGGCCAGGGCGCCCACCGGAATCCGGTGGGCGCCCTGGTCTGTCAGGTCTGTCGGGTCCGTTCGGGCCGTCCTGGTCCGCCGTCAGCGCGGGTCGCGGGAGGTCACCGTGAACTGGGCGCCGTCCGGGTCCCGCAGGACCGCTTCCCGCTCGCTCTCGCTCAGCACACTGCCGCCGTGCTTCTCCGCGCTGCGGGCACAGCGCGCCACGTCCTCCACCGAGAAGTGGATCTGCCAGTGCGGCCGCACCGAGGGGTCCGGGGCCGCCTCCACCGCGCCGGAGTCGATGCGCGCCACCACCTTGCCCTGGCTGCGCAGCACCACCTCGCCGCCCTCGTACTCGACCTCGCAGCAGCCCGGCTTCCCGGTGGCCCAGTCCAGGACCTCGCCGTAGAAGATCGCGGAGTCGAAGGCGTTGCGGGTGTGCAGGCGGATGAAGGCGGGGGCGGAGCGCTGCCAGGACTCCCAGTCGGAGAACAGCTCGCCCTGCCAGACGCCGAAGGTCGCCCCGTCCCGGTCGGCGAGCAGCGCGCCGCGGCCGGGCGGGAAGGACAGCGGGCCCACCGCGGCGGTGCCGCCCCGCTCGCGGACTCTCGCCACCGCAGTGTCGGCGTCCGGGACGGCGAAGTACGGCGTCCAGGCCACCGCCGTCTGCCACATCCCGGCGACCGCGGCGATCCCGGCGACCGGGACACCGTCCGCGAGGGCGATGCGGAAGTGGTCGCCGAGCTTGGCGCCGCGCCAGCGCCAGCCCAGCACGGCGCTGTAGAAGTCCTCGGTGGCGCTCAGGTCGCGGCTGGTCAGGCTCACCCAGCAGGGGGCGCCGAAGACGGAGTGCGTCGAGACGGCGTCCTTCTTCCGCCTCGGTCCACCGCTGACGGATGTGTCGTGGTTCATCACGGTCGCGTCCTGCTCTCGGGGCCCGGCGGCCACCGGTCTCGACCAGTGTCCGGCCGGAAGGGGGTCGGCTGCCTGCCGACTACCCCCGGGAAGGGCCCTGATGTGCGGTGCCGGCCCATGGCCACGCAGCGCGTCCGGGGTGTCACGAAGGTGGGCGGCTCTCGCCCGAAAGAGTGAAGGTTCAGTGGTAGAGGGGCGGCTCAGCCGCTCTCGGTGAGCAGTTCCTCGCGCAGCCGGTCGAAGCAGCCGCTCAGCAGCCGGGACACGTGCATCTGCGATATTCCGAGCTGCTCCGCGATCCCGCTCTGCGTCATCCCGCGGAAGAACCGCAGGTAGAGGATGGTGCGCTCACGCTCGGGCAGGGCCGCGAGACACGGCTTGACGGCGGCCCGGTCCACCACCAGGTCGAAGCCCGGATCGGGCTCGCCGAGCGAGTCCCCGAGGGCGTATCCGTCCGTCCCCGCCACGTCGGCGTCCAGGGAGAGCGCGGAGAAGCACTCCAGCGCCTCCATGCCGGTGCGCACCTCGTCCTCGGTGAGCCGGGTGTGCGCCGCCAGCTCGGCGACGGTGGGCGGACGGCCCGGAATGGTCTGCGCCAGTTCCTTGCCCGCGCTGCGGACCCGGTTGCGCAGGTCCTGCACCCGGCGCGGCACGTGCAGGGTCCACATGTGGTCCCTGAAGTGGCGCTTGATCTCCCCGGTGATCGTGGGCACCGCGTACGCCTCGAAGGCGCGGCCGCGCTCCGGGTCGTAGTGGTCCACGGCCTTCACCAGGCCCAGGGCGGCGACCTGGTACAGATCCTCCAGGGACTCGCCGCGGCCGCGGAACCGGACCGCGATCCGCTCGGCCATGGGCAGCCACAGCCGCACCAGCTCGTCCCGGAGCGCCCGGCGCTCGGGACCCCGGGGCAGAGCGGCGAGCCGCTCGAAGGCGAGGGCCGTGTCGGGGGCGTCGTCGTGAGGGTGGGTTTTCGTGCTGCCAGTTACAGACATCGCGTGCACTTCTCTCGCGGGCTGGGGCGACAGGCACACCGTGGGCACTGCAGTCCCTCCTCCCCAGTGTGCGGCAAAAACAAACAAACATGCCAATAAGGGACGAAACCCGTGTCGGTCTTGACCCGGTTTTGGACTGGGTGGCTCCATGGACGCGGGCCGTGAGAGGCGGTCGCCCGGAGTGATGTGCGGCACGCGTGCGAGCGCGGCCGGCGCGTGCCCCCGGACGGTTTCTCCTGGGCACGGCTTGATCACCGAGCGAAGCGGGCGAACCGCCCGCCCATGTGGCATTCCGCTCATTTGACAGTGTGCTGAGCACACGGATAGACAGCAGCTCGCGGATGGTCGAGAGGGGCACTGTGTACGAGCCGAACGTGGTCGGTGACTGGCAGGAATGCGGCGAGCACGCCGGTCTGCGGGTCCGCGTCCACCGTCTGGAGACGGCCGAGCCGCCTCGGGGACGCGACGACGCCGCTGCCGGGCTGACGTACTTCAGCGTCAGGGTGACGATCGAGAACCGGGGCACCCGCCCCTGCGCCGTCCAGCTGGAGGACGGTCAGATCGACATCCGGGTCGGCGCCGACGGAGAGGGCGCCTTCATCGACTGGCGGAACTCCCAGTTCATCGAGGGCTTCGACGTGTACCCGCTGCGCCGCGCCACCGCCGTCGTGCACGCGGCGGCCGCCGAGTCCGCGCTCACCCACGTGGACGTCCAGGTCCATCTGCGGGTGGACGACGAGTGGACCGACCGCAGGCTGTGGGCCGGCGGCATCGGACTCACCGAGACGGCCCAGGTGGCCACCGCCGCGGCGACCGGGCCGGAAAGCCTGGCGCACCAGCTCACCGCGTACCTGGAGGGGCGCGCCGAACCCGGCACCGCCTGACGGGCGCCGGGCCGGCCGCGCGGGTCAGGCGTTCGGGTCGAAGGGGATTCCCGACGGCTTCGCCGACGCCAGGTGCGAGGCGAAGCTCGCGTCCTTCAGGCCGAAGTTGGCGCTGCCGAAGTCGTAGGTGCTCAACTTGTCGCGCAGGCCGGGCGGATAGCCGTCCCAGCCGACCAGCGCCGGGTACTGCCAGGTGTGCTTGTGGTTCTCCGGCGGCTCGTCATTGCCGTTGGCCAGCCGGAAGCAGTGCGTGCTGATGCCGTCCTTGTGGTAGACGACCTTGGCGTGCGTGCCCTCGAAGCGGACCTCGGAGACCGGGTGCACGGTGAAGGAGCCGTGGTTGGACGTCGACACGTACCGTGTCTGCCCGTCCTGCACCCACACCACCACGTGCTCCCAGTCGTTGCGGTGGCCGCCGAGGCTGCTGCCGGGCAGCGCCTGGTCCTTCTCGAAGTACAGGCCGTAGAGATAACCGCACCAGCCGTTGTTGCACTTGGCCCGCGAGTAGCCGTTGGTGTTGTCCAGGTCCGAGGCGTCACGGCAGTTGCCGTTGAGCGCGCCGGTCGGGTTCAGGCCGGGGTTGACCGTGCCGTCGGTGCCTATCGCGGGCGTCGAGTAGCAGCCGTCGGTGTCGTAGTCGAACGCGGGCTGGTACCTCAGCTCCTCGGCCGTGGCGTTGACCGGCAGGGCGAGCGGGGGAGCGGCGAAGGCGACGGCCGGGAAGGCGATCACGAACGTGGCGGCGCCGGTGAGCGTGGCGAGCCATCTGCCGCGCCGTCGGCGGGACGTGGACGAACCCACTTCAATCTCCAACTGCGTTGGGGGACAGGGCAGTTCAGCATCCCGGTCGAAGGGCTCGCTGTGAAGCCGTCCCACCTGTCACACAGGTGAAATCCTGTCAGCCGTCTCGCCCGCGCCGCTCAGGGAACATCCGGCAGATCCGCCGCCGACTCCTCCGGGGTGAGGTCCGGGCGCAGCCGCAGCCAGCTCGGCTGGCGCAGCAGCCCCGCCCGTGTCCGCGTGCTGAAACCGACCTCGCCCACCAGCCGGGGCAGCACCCAGCGCGCCCCCGGAATCCGGGGCACCGGGTCGAAGGGGCACCGCTCGCTCGCGGCGGCCGTCAGCAGCGCGGCGAGTTCTGCGCGTTCGCCCTCGCTCCAGCCGGTGCCCACCCGGCCCGCGTACACCAGCCGTCCCCCGGCGCGCAGGCCGACCAGCACCGCGCCCGGCAGCCCGGACAGACGGCCCCTGCCGGGCAGCCAGCCGCCGACGATCACGTCCGTGCTCCGGACGTTCCGGATCTTGACCCAGTTCCGCGAGCGCGTCCCCGGCTCGTACACCGAGTCCAGCCGCTTGCACACCACCCCCTCCAGGCCGTGCTCCCGCGTCATGCGCAGCGCCTGGGCGCCATGGCCCACCACCGCGCCCGGCATCGACCAGCGCGGACCGTCGAGGCCCAGCCCCGTCAGCAGTTCCCGGCGCCGCGCGTACGGGGTCGCCCACCGCGGTCCGGAGAGGTAGGGGACGTCGAAGAGGACCAGATGGACCGGCGAACGGGCCGCCCGGTGCGCCGCCAGGGCCGGGGTGTGCGCGAGGCCCATCCGGTTCTGCAGCGCCTGGAAGTCGGCCCGGCCCTCCGCGTCCAGCGCCAGCACCTCGCCGTCCAGCACGGCGGGCGTGGCCCCGAGCGCACCGGCCAGCGGCGCCAGTTCGGGATAGGCGGCGGTGATGTCCTCCCCGGAGCGGGCGCGCAGCAGCAGCGTCCCGTCGCCCGGCAGATA
Source organism: Streptomyces sp. NPDC046860 (assembly GCF_040645115.1). NCBI lineage: Bacteria > Bacillati > Actinomycetota > Actinomycetes > Kitasatosporales > Streptomycetaceae > Streptomyces > Streptomyces sp. NPDC046860. Next base: position 190,087 of record NZ_JBEYXQ010000011.1, read on the forward strand.
CACCATCACCCGCTGCCCGTCCTGCTTGGTCTCGTACGCCCAGCGGTCGTCCAGGGCGGGCGGCGGCAGGGTGCCGGGGGTCGCGAGCATGGGGCGGACGAGGGGCAGCGGGACGACGGTCACGGCAGAAGATGTCGACCGCGCCGGACCCCGCCACGCCCTCCCGGCCGCCGGTTCCCCTGAACGGAGCCGGGCGCCGCCGGTGATCCACCGTCGGGTAGTGTCCGGCGCCAGGCCACCCAAGGAGAAAACGTGCCCCCACGCTCGCCCCTGCTGCTCGCCGGTCTGCTGGCCTCGGCCGGGATCGCCCACTTCGCCGCTCCCCGGGTGTTCGACCCGCTCGTCCCCCGCGCGCTGCCCGGCACCCCCCGTACATGGACCCGCGCCAGCGGCATCGCGGAACTCGCCCTCGCCGCCGGGGTCGCCGCGCCCGCCACCCGGCCGCTGGCCGCGAAGGCCGCGGCCGCGTTCTTCGTCGCGGTCTTCCCCGCCAATGTGAAGATGGCCGTCGACTGGCGCCACCGGCCCGCTCCGCAGCGCGCCGCCGCCCTCGCCCGGCTGCCCCTCCAGGTCCCCCTGGTGCTGTGGGCCCGAGGCGTCGCACGTGGACCGAAGGGACAGTCATGAGCCTGCGAGTGGGCGACACCGTCGAGGACTTCGCGCTGCCGGACGAGACCGGCGCCGAACGACGGCTCACGGAACTGCTGGCCGACGGGCCCGTGGTGCTCTTCTTCTACCCGGCCGCCCTCACCCCCGGCTGCACGGCCGAGGCGTGCCACTTCCGGGACCTGGCGGCCGAGTTCGCCGCGGCCGGGGCGCGTCCGGTGGGCATCAGCGGTGACAGCGTGGAGAAGCAGCAGGAGTTCGCCGGCCTCCACACCCTCGGCATGCCGCTGCTCTCCGACCCCGACGGCGCGATCCGGGAACGCTTCGGCGTCAAGCGCGGCTTCTCGCTCGCACCCACCAAGCGCGTCACCTTCGTCATCGGGCAGGACCGCACGGTCCTGGAGGTCGTCCGCAGCGAACTGCGCATGAACACCCACGCCGACCGCGCGCTGGACGCGCTGCGGGCCGCGAAGGGCTGAGCACTGTCTTTGCACGGCAGATGCCACCGGCGGCGCTCGCCAAGGGCGCCGTCCGGCTGGCACGATCGCGGTCTGAAGCCCGTACGACGACCCCGGGAGCGCGGACATGACCACGGACAGCACCTCGGCGGAGCGGAACGGGCGCGTCGAGGGCGTGACGGTGCGGCCGGTCGCCGGGCACATCGGCGCCGAGATCACCGGAGTCGACCTCGCCGCGCCGCTCGACGACTCCCTCGTGGCACTGGTCAGGGAGACGATGCTGCGCTGGAAGGTGGTGTTCTTCCGCGACCAGCGGCTCGACCACGCCGGGCACGTCGCCTTCGCCCGCCGCTTCGGCGAGCCCGTCGTGCTCCGCAAGCGGGGGAGCGCCTCACCGGAGGGTTTCCCCGAGGTGGAGACCACCGCCGACCGCCTCGAACTGGGCGGCCGTTTCGGCATGGAGCACGAGGAGTGGCTGCGCCGGCGCCGGCACACCCTGCTGCGCGGCTGGCACTGCGACCACGGCGCCCGGATCGACCCGCCCGCCGCGACCGTCCTGCGCGCCGAGACCGTACCGCCCTACGGCGGCGACACCACCTGGGCCAACCTGGCCGCCGCCTACGCCGGGCTCTCCGCCCCGGTGCGGGCCTTCGCCGACGGGCTGCGGGCCGAGCACCGGCTCGGCGTCGGCTACCAGCCACGGCCCGGCGACGACGCGTACCTGCGGCATCTGCTGGACCACCAGGTCGCCTCCGAGCACCCCCTGGTGCGGGTGCACCCGGAGACGGGGGAGCGGGTGCTGTTCGTCAACGGCTACTACCTGGAGCAGATCTCCGGCGTCTCCCGCCCCGAGAGCGCGGCCCTGCTGGAGATGCTGCTGGAGCAGGCGGTGCGGCCGGAGTACACCGTCCGCTTCCGCTGGGAGCCCGGCAGCGTCGCCTTCTGGGACAACCGGGCCACCGTGCACCTGGCCCCCGGCGACACCGCCCACGTCGGCCACCCCCGGATCATGCACCGGGTCATGCTCCAGGGCGACGTGCCCGTGGGCGTGGACGGCATCTCCTCCAAGCCGCTGGTGGGGACGGAACCCGGGCGCTGGTAGCCCCGCCCGTCATCCCGGCGTGACCAGCCGCGCCTCGTACGCGAACACCGCGGCCTGGGTGCGGTCGCGCAGGCCCAGCTTCACCAGGATGCGGCTCACGTGGGTCTTCACGGTCGAGTCGGCCACCACCAGCCGCCCGGCGATCTCCGCGTTGGACAGGCCCTGCGCGATCAGCACCAGCACCTCCGTCTCCCGCTCGGTCAGCTCGCCGTAGGCCGCGTGGGCGGCCGGCATCAGGCGCGGGGCCTCGGACAGCCGGGAGAACTCGTGGATCAGCCGCTTGGTGACGGTCGGCGCGAGCAGCGCCTCTCCCGAGGCCACCACCCGCACACCGTCGGCCAGTTGGCGTGCCGAGGCGTCCTTCAGCAGGAAGCCGGAGGCCCCGGCACGCAGCGCCTGGTACACGTACTCGTCGAGGTCGAACGTGGTGAGCACCAGCACCTTCGCCGCCGCGTCCGCGGCGATGATCTCCCGGGTCGCCTCGATGCCGTTCATCTCCGGCATGCGGATGTCCATCAGCACGACGTCCGGGGAGAGTTCCCGCACCCGCGCGACCGCCTCCCGGCCGTCGACCGCCTCGCCGACCACCTCGATGTCCGGCATCGCGTTCAGCAGCACCGAGAAGCCCTCGCGGACCATCATCTGGTCGTCGGCGACCACCACCCGGATCGTCATGCCGCGCCCTCGGCGGGGGAGGCGGCCGGGACCGGCAGGAAGACGGCGACCTCGTAGCCGCCCCCGGCCGTAGGGGCCGCCGTCATCTCCCCGTTCAGCATGGAGACGCGCTCCCGCATCCCGGTGATGCCGTGCCCGGCGCCGGGGGAGGGCTTGACGAGGTCCGGCGCGGGCGGCGCGCCGTTGACCACGCGCAGGCCCAGGCCGCCGAGCACGTACCCGATCTCGACCCCCGCGTCCGCTCCGGGAGCGTGCCGGAGCGTGTTGCTGAGCGCCTCCTGCACGATCCGGTACGCCGACAGCTCGACGCCCTGCGGGAGTTCGCGCACCGCGCCCGTCACCGTCTTGGTGACCCCGAGCCCGGCCTCCCGCACATTGGCGAGCAGGCCGTCCAGGTCCGCGAGGGTCGGCTGGGGCGCGTCGGGTGCCTCGTAGTCCTGCGCGCGGACCACGCCGAGGACCCGGCGCAGCTCCGTCAGGGCGGCCACGGCGTTCTCCCGGATGGTGGCGAACGCCTGCTCCAGTTCCGGCGGCGGGTTCTCCACCCGGTAGGGCGCCGCCTCCGCCTGGATGGCGACCACCGACATGTGGTGGGCGACCACGTCGTGCAGCTCGCGGGCGATGGTCGTGCGCTCCTCCAGCAGTGTGCGGCGCGAGCGCTCGTGCGCGGTGACCGTCTGCTGGACGCTCACCTCGCGCCGGGCCTGCCGCACGGTCTGCCGGACCGCGACGATCAGCAGGGCCACGCCGGCGAAGAACAGCATCGGCCCCAGGTCGGACCCGCCGAACTCGTCGCCCCAGCCGAACAGGCCGTCGGCGAGGAACCCGTAGAGCGCCGTCAGCCCCCACATCCACGCGGCCGTACGGGGCCGGGTGCGGGCCGCCACGACCGTCAGCACCGTCAGGTGCGCGAGGAAACCGCCGGGCGGCCAGGGGGACTCGCCCGAGCCCCCGCCGACGACGAGGGCGACGGTGTTCGCCCCGAGGCTCGCCCAGAACGCCCCCACCGGACGCACCAGGGTCAGCAGCACCGGCGCCCCGGCCAGCAGCCCGCACAACAGGGCGGCCAGACCGGCGCCCTGAGTGCTCGCCACGGCGAGGAACACCGCCATCCCGGCGAGGGTGAGGACCACCGCGTGCGGTGCCCAGGCGCCGTACTCCCTCATGCGCTCGCCGCCGCGGCGGGTGAAGGGGCCGCCGGGTGCCGTCGGCGGCAGCGGGCGGTAGGCGAAGGCGTCGTGGAACAGATCCCGGCGCAGCCCGCCCAGGGCGTCCGCGGCGAACCGGGCCTCGGGGCTGCGCTGCCGCGCGGTCCCGCCCGGTGGTATCGGCTGCGTGTGTGTCGTGTCGGTCACGGAAGAGACGGTAGGCCGACGGCGCGGGTGGAGTCGTCCCCTCACAGGGGGGTTCTCGGGGGTCCGTCTCAGGGAGGAGACGAAGGGAGGAGACGAGGGGAGGAGACGAGGGGACTCGGCCGGGGACCCGACGAGGGGGCATGGCATTTTCTTTGTCCTGCTGTCAAAAACCTTTTACACAGCGAGGTTTGAGGTCACGTTCGAACGGCGTTGCCCGGACGGGCCCTTAGGGAAAACCCTCGCTTGAACCGTCGCCTGGTGACATGACCTAGTCAAGGTGCCATTCTCGCCCCGTACGCGCATCCTCCCCACTCCCTTCACAGAAGGAGTACGAGTGAGACGCCTTCCCCACAGACCCCCGTCCCGCAAGACGGCCACGGCCGCGGCCGCCCTGCTCTCCACGGCAGCCCTCCTCGCCGTGGCGGTCCAGGCGACTCCCGCGGCGGCCCGGCCCGCGGCCCCCCACGCCAAGCTCCGTACCGGGGGCCTGGAAGCCAGGCTCAGCCCGGCGCAGCACGGCGCGCTGCTGAAGGACGCCAGGCAGCACACCGCCGACACCGCCCGCTCCCTCGGCCTCGGCGCCGAGGAGAAGCTGGTCGTCCGGGGCGTGGTCAAGGACAACGACGGCACCGTGCACACCCGGTACGAGCGCACGTACGCGGGCCTGCCCGTCCTCGGCGGCGACCTCGTGGTGCACACCCCGCCCGCCTCCCTGGCCAAGGGCACGGTCAGCACCACCTTCGCCACGAAGCGCGCCATCAAGGTGGCCTCCACCACCGCGGCCGTCACCAAGTCCGCGGCGCAGGCGACGGCGCTGAAGGCCGCCAAGGCCCTCAAGGCGGACAAGCCCGCCGCCGACAGCGCGCGCAAGGTGATCTGGGCCGGCTCCGGAACCCCGACCCTCGCCTGGGAGTCCGTGATCGGCGGCTTCCAGGACGACGGCACGCCGAGCAGGCTGCACGTCGTCACCGACGCCACCACCGGCAAGGAGCTCCACCGCTACCAGGCGGTGCAGACCGGCACCGGCAAGACCCAGTACAACGGCACGGTCAGCCTCAACACCACGCTGTCCGGCTCCACGTACCAGCTCTACGACACCACGCGCGGCGGCCACAAGACGTACAACCTGAACAAGGGCACCTCCGGCACCGGAACCCTGTTCACCGACGCCGACGACGTGTGGGGCACCGGCGCGGGCTCCGACCCGCAGACCGCGGCCGCCGACGCCGCCTACGGCGCCCAGGAGACCTGGGACTTCTACAAGAACACCTTCGGGCGCAGCGGCATACGCAACGACGGCGTCGCCGCCTACAGCCGCGTCCACTACAGCAACAACTACGTGAACGCCTTCTGGGACGACTCCTGCTTCTGCATGACCTACGGCGACGGCTCGGGCAACACCCACGCCCTCACCTCGCTCGACGTCGCCGGCCACGAGATGAGCCACGGCGTCACCTCCAACACCGCCGGGCTCAACTACTCCGGCGAGTCGGGCGGCCTGAACGAGGCGACCTCCGACATCTTCGGCACCGGCGTGGAGTTCTACTCCAACACCGCCACCGACCCCGGTGACTACCTCATCGGCGAGAAGATCGACATCAACGGCGACGGCAGCCCGCTGCGCTACATGGACAAGCCGAGCAAGGACGGCGCGTCCAAGGACAGCTGGTACTCCGGCATCGGCAACCTCGACGTGCACTACTCCTCGGGCCCGGCGAACCACATGTTCTACCTGCTCTCCGAGGGCAGCGGCACCAAGGTCGTCAACGGCGTCACCTACAACAGCCCGACCGCCGACGGCGTCGCCGTCACCGGGATCGGCCGGGCCGCGGCCCTGCAGATCTGGTACAAGGCGCTGACGACGTACATGACGTCGACCACCAACTACGCCGGTGCCCGCACCGCCGCCCTCAACGCAGCCTCCGCGCTCTACGGCACCAACTCCGCGCAGTACGCGGGCGTCGGCAACGCCTTCGCCGGGATCGCCGTCGGCGGCCACATCAACCCGCCGGCCGACGGGGTGACCGTCACCAACCCCGGCAGCCAGTCCGCCACCGTCGGCAAGGCGGTCAGCCTCCAGATCCAGGCCTCCAGCACCAACGGCGGCGCGCTGAGCTACAGCGCCAGCGGGCTCCCGGCCGGGCTGTCGATCAACGCCTCGACCGGCCTGATCTCCGGCACGCCCACCACCGCGGGCTCCTCCAGCACCACCGTCACCGTCACCGACTCCACGGGCAAGACCGGCACGGCCGCCTTCTCCTGGACGGTCAGCGCCACCGGCGGCGGCTGCTCGGCGGCCCAGCTGCTGGCCAACCCCGGCTTCGAGTCCGGCAGCACCGGCTGGAGCGCGAGCAGCGGCGTCATCACCAACGACAGCGGGCAGGCCGCGCACGGCGGCTCGTACAAGGCGTGGCTCGACGGCTACGGCTCCTCGCACACCGACACGCTGTCCCAGTCGGTGACCATCCCCGCGGGCTGCAAGGCGACCCTGACCTTCTACCTGCACGTCGACTCGGCCGAGACGACCACCAGCACTCAGTACGACAAGCTGACGCTGACGGCCGGCTCGACCACCCTGGCGACCTACTCGAACCTCAACAAGGCCACCGGGTACGCCCAGAAGTCCTTCGACCTGTCCTCGCTGGCGGGCTCGACGGTCAGTCTGAAGTTCACCGGGGTCGAGGACTCCTCGCTCCAGACCAGCTTCGTCGTGGACGACACCGCCCTGACGACCGGCTGATCCCCTCCCCGCACGACAAGGGTCCCGCACACGGGTGTGCGGGACCCTTCGCGTTCCCCGTCAGTTCATCGGGTCCAGCGTGAGATACGCCTGCTGCGGGTTGCCGTCGTTGACCAGCGACTCGTGGTTGCCGACGTCGTCGAAGGCGAACGCGTACGCCTTGCCGTCGGCCATCTGGGCGTGGATGGCCTTGGCGTACTGGTTGGTGACCCCGTCCTGGTAGAAGCCGGCGTTCGAGCTGTCCGGCTGGTTGGGGTTGCTCAGCAGCGTGGAGCGGTTGTAACCGGCGCACAGGGTGCGGGAGATGGGGCCGCGCACCTGGTCGTTGGGCGCGTCCAGCAGTTTGTGGCAGCCGAAGATGCTGGATGCGTCCGGCTTCTGGAAGCTGGTGACGACCGCGCCGGAGGAGTTGGTGAAGTTCATGACGTTGCCCGAGACCCGGCCGAAGTACTTGGTGTTCGGCTGGTCGGTGAACGGCGTGACGGTCAGGGTCTGCGAGGAGTACTTCGACCAGACCCGGTTGACGTAGTCGTCCATCACGTTCGCGGGCAGCGCCCCGGTCTCCACGCCGTACAGCGGGGACAGGGCGCGCAGCACGGTGCCGTCCGAGCGGGTCTGCACCAGGCCGGACCAGCCGGACTTGCCGCGCAGGGAGTTCATGACGGCCGAGTAGCCGCCCGTCTTGAGGTGCCCGATGGTGGCGACCTGGCCGTTGCCCCGCTTGACGCCGACCGCGTAGGGCGCCGAGAACATGTCCACCTGGGTGCTGTTGAGCCAGAGCCCGGCGTCGTTGAGCGTGTACTCGGACCAGCTGAACAGGATGTCCCGGTTCGGGTCCGAGGGGTTCTGCACGGCCGGCTGCACCAGGCCGCCGGTGGTCAGGCGGAAGTCCAGCTTGCGGCCGTAGGAGAAGTAGATCCGGCCGGAGAACTTCGGTATCCGGATGGTCGTCGTCTGGCCCGGGCCCGGCCCGGCGATGGCCGCGTCCGGCGCCGGGGTCGGCGGGTTGCCGCCCGCGGGCCAGGCGTGGAAGGTGCCGCCCGCGTCGGCCCAGCCCTGGCGTCCGGAGGACAGCTGGGTGCCGAGGTCGTAGATGTACACCGGCTCGGAGCGGCCGGAGTTGTTGGTGATCTGGAGCGGGATCGTGTCCGGCACCGCGGCACTGGCCGTGCCGGTGGCGCCGAAGGTGAGGACCGATCCGACCAGGGCGGCCGTGGCCGTGGCCGACAGCGCGGAACGAGCGATTCTTCGAGTCAACTCTCCACCTCCGTGTGGGGGTTCGGGGCGGCACGGACGCTGGTCCGGACCTTTTTGAGAGCGCTCTCAGAGTGCTTGTGTGTCACGGACGTGTCAATCAGTTGAACCGAACACGTTCCGTGACGCCGCGCGGGCCGGAGCCGGCGTCAGAAAGTGCGCCGCAGCAGGGATTCCAGCGCCGCCCAGTGGCGTTCCGCGGCGGCTCGGTCCCAGGAGGAGGTGTCCTTCTGGGTGTAGCCGTGCGGCGCGCCCTCGTACACCTCGCTGGTGTGCCGCACCCCGGCCTCCGTGAGCGCGTCCTCCAGCCGCCGCATCTGCTCCGCGGGCAGCGAGGGGTCCTGGTCCGCGTGGCCGAAGTACAGCTCGGCCGTGATGCGGCCGGCGCCCCGGTGCGGGCTGTCCGGCGCCTCGGTGGCCAGGTTGCCGCCGTGGAACCCGGCGGCGGCCGCCACCCGCCCGGGATGCGTGGCCGCGGCGCGCAGCGCGAGCCGGGCGCCCATGCAGTACCCGGTGACCGCGACCGGCCCGTCCGCCACCAGGGCGGACCCGGCCATCCACTCCAGGTATGCCCCGGTGTCCCGCTCGGCCTGCTCCGGCGTGAGCGAGTGCACCAGCGGGCCGAGCCGCTCCCAGATCGTCGGGTCGGACGGCGGGTCGATGAACTCGGGCAGCTCCACCACGGGGGCCGGGCCGTGCCGGTAGAACACGTTGGGCACCAGCACCGCGTACCCGCCGGCGGCCAGCCGGTCGGCCATCGCCCTCAGCCAGGGCCGCAGCCCGTACGCGTCCTGGTAGAAGAGGACACCGGGACGGGGCCGCCCGTCGGCGGGACGGGCGACATAGGCGTCGGCGGCGCCGTCCGGCGTCGGGACGGTCACATCCGTCCCCAGTACTTCGGTCATGACGAGCTGACGTTCCTCTCCTGCTCGAACCGCGCCGGGTCCCCGGCGCCCACCCGCACGATCTCCGGCTCGCCGCTGGAGAAGTCGACCACCGTCGTCGGCTCGGTGCCGCACTCCCCGGAGTCCACGACCGCGTCCAGCACGTGGTCGAGCCGGTCCTTGATCTCCCAGCCCTGGGTCAGCGGCTCCTCCTCGTCGGGGAGCAGCAGCGTGCTGGACACCAGCGGCTCACCCAGCTCGGCCAGCAGCGCCTGGGTGACCACGTGGTCGGGGATGCGCACCCCCACCGTCCGCTTCTTCGGGTGCAGCAGCATGCGCGGCACCTCGCGGGTGGCCGGCAGGATGAAGGTGTAGCTGCCCGGCGTCGCCGCCTTCACCGCCCGGAACACGTCGTTGTCGATGCGGACGAACTGCCCGAGCTGCGCGAAGTTCTGGCACATCAGGGTGAAGTGGTGCCGGTCGTCCAGCTTGCGGACCGACCGGATGCGCTCCATGCCCTCCTTGCTGCCCAGCCGGCAGCCCAGCGCGTAACAGGAGTCCGTGGGATAGGCGATCAGCGACCCCGACCGGACGGCGTCCGCGATCTGCGCCACGGCGCGGGGCTGCGGGTTGTCGGGGTGCACGTCGAAGTACTTGGCCATCCGCCGAGCTTAAGCCGTCACCGTCCCCCGCCCGCGCACCCCCACCGGCCAGGCGTACGACGCTCCGGACAGGGCACCCGCACACCGAGGCACCCGGAGCAGGCCCCCCGCTCCGGGCCCCGCCGTCCCCGCCGGTGGCCAAGGCCCCCCAGGCCACCGGCGGGGTCCTCGCACGTCCGATCCGCGACGCGCGCGGGGGGTGTCGGGTAACGTCGACCGTCGAACACCTGGGCCGAGACGGGGACGAGGAGAAGCGCGACGTGGCCGCCCGAGCCGATGAGGGCACCCACGCCCCACCGCCGCACGACACCACCGCCACCTGGGCGGAACAGCTCCTGGACCAGTTGCGCCCCGCCGTGCGGCACCCGCGCCGGACCGTCGACTGGCTCGCCCGCACCGTACGCGCCGACGTCGGCCTGGAGAGCGCCGACGGCCGGCTCCTCGCCGGCCGGCACCTTCCCGTGGACGCCTCCTCGCGCGCCGACGTCGCCTCGGGCCGGATCTCCGCCGCCGCCCTGGAAGACGCCGGACGCCACGTCCAGCTGGTCGGCATCCGGCACCCCGGCCCCGGACGCGCGGCGCGCGCCGTGCTGACCGTGGCCCGGAGCGAGCCGTTCGACCGGCGCGCCGCCGAGATCGTCCACCGCACCGCCTCGGTCCTCGGCCTGCTGCTGCGCGCGGGTGAACTCGCCCGCTCCGCCCGGAGGTTGCGGCGCGCCTCCGCCGATCTGCGGCTGGCCATCCTGCAACTGCTCATGGTGGAGGACGTGGTGTCCGCCCGTCGGGTCGCCGCCGGACTCTGGCCCGGCCTCCTCGAACAGGACACGGCCCGCGTCTACGTCGTCGAGGTCGCGCCCGCCGGACGCGAAGCCCTCGCCGAGGAATGCGCCGACCTCACCGAGGGCCGCGCGCTCGTCGTGCGCTGCCCGGCCATGGACGGCCACCTCATCGTCGTCAGCCCCGCTCCTACGGCCGGGGACCGGCTGCGCGGCCTCGTCGCCGACCGCCCGGGCACCTACCTCGGCGGCAGCCTCCACCAGCGCCTCGCCCGCACCGCCACCGCCTACGGCCAGGCCATCAGCGCCCTCGCCGTCGCCCGGTTCAGCCCCGGCCGCAGTGCCGTCTACGCCGAACGCACCCACCCCGAACGCCTGCTGGACCCGGCCGCGCTGCGCACCTGGTCCGCCCGGACCCTGCGCCCGCTGGACGCCCTGCCCCACCACACCCGTGCGGAACTGCTGGCCACCACCCGGCTGGGCCTGGACTTCACCGCCGTCAGCGCCGCCAAGGTGCTCGGCGTCAGCCGCAACACCGTGCGCGCCCGCATGGACCGGTTCCAGACCCTGCTGGACACCGACCTGACCGACCTCACCACCCGCACCGTCCTGCGCCTGGCCCTGCTCACCGAGGCGGCGCACGGCCCCTACGACCCCGCCACCGGGCACCCGCATCCCGGGGTCCGCTTCGCCGACCTGCTCGACTCGGCCCCGCTGCGGGACTGGGCCGGGGACCTGCTGGGCAGGCTGGACGGGGACGGCCGCGACCTGCGCGGCACCCTGCGCGCCTGGATCTCGGCCGGTGCCAACGCCGAACGCGCCGCCAGGCAGCGGGGCATGCACGCGCAGACCGTCCGCGACCACGTCCGCGCCGCCGAACCCGTACTGGAACGCCAGCTCCTCGCGGGCGGCGGCGACCTGTACGAGGTGGTCCTCGCCCACCTCGCCGACGGCACCCTCGCCGCCCCCGAGGCCGGAGCGAACCGGGACCAAGCGGACGTGTCTGTGCACAGGTGAGTGCTCAACGGCGCGAACCGGGCAGTACTGCGATGGCCATCGCCCGGCCCCGCCGTTAGGTTCGGCGGTCCGAGGGGCACGACCGGAGCGGGGGACCGGTCGTGCCCCTGATCCGTCTAGTGGCCGGCGTGCTGTGCCGGGAGTTCGAAGACGTGGTCCGGGGAGATGACCTCCGTGACGGCCTGTCCGACCAGCGTGCTCGGCTCCTGGCCGTCGTGCGTGATGTCGGTGTTCAGCAGCACCACCAGCGAGGTCCGCGCCGCGGGCAGATACACCGTCAGCGACTCGTACCCCGGCAGCGAGCCGTTGTGGCCGATCCAGCCGTGCACGTCGAAGATGCCCAGGCCGTAGCCCGTACCGGGATACCCGGTCGGCGGCGTGGTCAGGCGCTCGCGCTGGGTGGCGGGGGAGACCATCTGCTCCCCGTCGGGGAAGCGGCCCGTGGCCACCGTACGGGACCACGTCCGCAGGTCCTCCAGGTCGGAGACCATCGCACCGGCCGCCCAGCCCCAGGACGGGTTCCAGCCGGCCGTCTCGGCGACCTTCCCGTCCGCCGTCTGGTTCGTGTACCCCTGCGCGTGCGGCTTCGGGAACTCCGCGCCCTGCGGGAAGGACGTGCGGGTCATCCCGGCCGGGTCCAGCACGTGCTGCTGGATGTAGTCGCCGAGCGCCTGCCCGCCGCGCTGCTCCACGACCAGACCGAGCAGGATCAGATTGGTGTTGCAGTACGAGAACTTCGCGCCCGGCCGGAACTGCACCGGATGCTTGAAGGAGTAGTCCAGCAACTGTTGCGGGGTGAAGGAGCGCGTGGGGTCCGAGGTGAGCGCCTTCACGAAGTCCGGGTCCTCGGTGTAGTTGAACAGGCCGCTGCGCATGTCGGCGAGCTGACGCAGCGTGATCTTGTCGCCGTTCGGGACGCCGTCCATGTACTTGCCGATCGGGTCGTCGAGGCCCACCTTGCCCTCGTCGACCAGCTGCAGCAGCGCGGTGACGGTGAAGGTCTTGGTCTCGCTGCCGATCCGCATGTACAGATCCGGCGACATCTCGCGCCGGTCGCTCTTGTCGGCGACGCCGAAGGAGCGGACGTACTCGCCCTTGTCCGGGGTCCACACTCCGACCGTGACACCGGGGATGCCCGCCTCGCGCATCACGCGCTGGACGGCGTCGTCGAGCCGGCCGGTCACCTCCGGGGTGAGGGCGTGCACGGCCGGGCCCGAGGGAGAGGGGCTGGGGGACTGCGCCACGGCGGTCGCGGCGAGGGAAGGGGCGGCGCCGAGCGGGGCGGCGAGCGTGCCGAGCGCGACGGCGGCGACGATCCCCCGGCGCAGGCGTGCTGACGAAAGGGGCATGGGCTGACTCCAAGCACGTGAGAGCCGGACCTGCGGCGGGCCTGACGTCGGGGCCTGTTCCCACAGCATAGGAGCGCGTGTCGCGCCCCGCCCGTCGGCCGTTCGGGTGAGCGCTCAGCACGCCGGCCGCTCCGGGGCCAGGACCAGCACACTCGCGTCGTCGTCCACCCGGTGGCCCAGCCGCCGTACGTCCTCCCACAGCGCGTCCGGCAGCCCGGCGGTCTCGGTGCCGGCGAGCGCGGCCAGCCGCTCGGGCAGCGGGTAGAAGCGGCCGGCGGCGTTCCGGGCCTCCCACAGACCGTCAGAGGCGATCAGCAGCCGGTCGCGGGAGTCCAGCGTGACCGTGACCTCCTTCGGCGGATCGGCGCCCAGCAGCCCGATGCCCAGCGGCGGACACGACGTGACCGTCAGCTCCCTGGCCCGCCCGGCGCGCAGCAGCACCGGCGGCGGATGCCCGCAGGCCACCACGCGCACCGTCCGGGTGTCGGCGGAGAACTCCAGCAGCACGGCCGTGGCGAACAGCTCCGCGTGCCGGACCCCGGAGGAGTCCACCACCAGCCTGCGGTCCATCCGCGCCGCCACCGCCTCCAGCGTCCGCTGGTCCAGCGCCGCCTCGCGGAACGCCCCCAGCAGCGCCACCACCGTCCGGACCGCCGACAGCCCGTGCCCCTGCACGTCCCCCATCACCGCCCGCACCCCGTAGGGGCCGTCCCGTACGTCGAAGAAGTCCCCGCCCAGCAGCGTCCCGTCCTGCGCGGCCCGGCTGAACCCCACGCACCGGACACCGCCGACGCGCTTGGGCAGCGGCGGCATCACCGCGCGCTGCACCGCCTCGCCGATCGCCCGCTCCGTGTCGAGCTGGGCGTCGCGGTGGCTGCGCACGAAGGAGACGAACACGCTCAGCAGGGACACGAACGCGATGGTCAGCAGATCGGTGTCGCCCGGCCGGTCGAGATGGGTCACCGGCACGATCAGCGACACGATCACCAGCGCGCACAGCGCCGCCGTCGCCAGCGGCCCGTACGACAGCACCGCGAGCGGCGGGATCGCGCCGAGCAGGAAACCCAGATCGCTCGCGTGCGGCGTGACGAGCGTGGCGAGCGTGACCGCGATCAGGAGCAGGACGGGAAGCACCCGCACCCACAGCGGCGGCGGAGCACCCCGGAGCCAGCCGCGCCGCTCCCGCGCTCGCCCCGGTGACCAGCCACGCAGCGATCTCACACGCCCACGCTACGCCGGGCCCGCCCCCGCCGCCCGCCCCGTAAATCCCTGGACGCGCGCGCCGGCGCTCCCTACTGTTGCCGCAGCACGCCCGAGACGGACCAGGAAGGAGGCGAGCGACATGCACATCCCCATCGCGCGCTCCCTCCCCTCCGTCATCCGGGTGTGCCACGCCTGACCGGACCGGGAGCGCCGCCACAGCGCAGGCTCATCTCCCGGAGGACACCTTGACCGCACCGGTCATCCGCACGCTCGACCAGAGCAGTGCCCACCTGTTCGACACCCTGCCCGACCCGCTCGGTCTGGCCGAGCGGCACCGCACCACCCTCTACCGCCCCGACTGGCAGCGCGTCGCCCTGCGCGACGGACGCCCCGTGGCCCGCGCCGCCTGGTGGGCCCGCGCCGAGGACTCCGCACCGCTGCTGATCAACTGGTTCGACGTGGCCGAGGGCGAGGAGGAGGCGGGCGCCGAGCTGCTGCGCACCGCGCCCTGGACCACCCCCGAGCTGGAACTCGACCTGCCCCCCGGCTGGCGGGACGAACCGGCCCTGGCCGCCGCCGTCGCCACCCGCGGCGCGGCGGCCCGCCTCGCCGGGTACGAGCCCCTTGTGGAGCGCTTCGTCTACCGCTGGACCCCCGACCTGGGCGTGCCCGAGCAGCCCGGACGCCTGGAGTTCACCCCGGAACCGGACGACACCGTGTTCCTCGACGCGCTGCGCCGCATCCACTCCGTCACCCTGGACGCCCACGCCCTGCGTGCCATCGCGCGCGGCGGTGTCGAACTGGCCGCCCGAGAGGAGCTGGACATCTTCCACTGGTTCCCCTCGCCCCGGCAGTGGTGGCGCGTCGCCCGCACCCCGGACGGCGAACTCGCCGGCATCCACATCCCGGCCCGCAACCCCTCCGGGCACTGCGTCGGCTTCATCGGCGTCGTCCCCGAGCAGCGCGGCCACGGCTACGCCTACGACCTGCTGGCCGACTGCACCCGGTTCCTCGCCGCCGAGGGTGCCGACTTCGTCGCGGGCGCCACCGACCAGGGCAACTTCCCCATGGCCGCCCACTTCACCCGGGCCGGCTACCCCGTCGTCCGCGAACGCGTCAACTTCCGGGCCGAAGGGGAACCGGCCACCGGGTGACGCCCCCTTCCGGATCAGGCCGGCTCGGGTCGGCAAGATCCGGAAGAGAGGCCCTAGTCGGCCGGACCGGCGTCGAGCCGTGCCTGCGCCGCCGCGAGGATCTCGGTGACCCTGAGGCCGAACGCGGCGTCGCAGGCGTGCCGCCGCCCGGTGCGGGCGGCGGCCGCCAGCGCGTCGGCCGCACGGGCCAGGGCGGGCACGGCCCCCTCCGCGCTCCGCGGCAGCAGCGTCACCCCCGGTTCGCCCCGCAGTTCGACATCGGCCCCCGCCGCCGAGGGAGGCGCCGACAGGCTCAGCGTCAGCGTGCTCGACGCCCCGGTGGCGTGGTCGAGCACCAGATGCACGGTGTCGGCGGGGCCGTGCGCGGCCGCCAGGACCTGCCTTACGTCACCGAGCACCGGGAGCAGCACCGACAGCGCGTGCGGGCCCACGTCCCACAGGGCGCCCTTCTCCCGCCGCCAGGCCGAGGCCGCGAACGGGCTGTCGCTGGTGAACACCGAGCCCAGCCACTGCGCCCTGGCCGTGAACCAGCCCGCCTCCGCGGCCTGTTCCTCGATCCACGCCTCCGGCTCCTTCTGGAAGCGGGTGGTGAAGAACACCACCGACGCCACCCGGGCCCGCTCCGCCGCCTCGGCCACCGCCCTCGCCTCGGCCACGCCGACCGCCAGCGGCTTGTCCAGCAGCAGATGGCGGCCGGCCCGCGCCGCGCGCACCGCCAACTCCGCCTGCAGGGCGGGCGGCAGCGCGATCGCCACCGCCTCCACGTCGGCCAGCAGCGCGTCCACGTCCGGGTACGCCCGTACCCCGTGCTCCCCGGCCAGCGCGGCCGCCGCCTCCGGGCGGCGCCCCCACACCCCGGCGAAGTCCACCCCGGGGTGGCCCGCCAGTGCCGGGGCGTGTGCGGTGCGCGCCCAGGGGCCCGTTCCCAGCAGTCCGATGCGCATCGCGCGCTCCCTTCTCCCGGCCCTCCCGGCCGCCGTCCACGACATCAGGGCAGGACGCCCCTGTCCTCGCGGGTATAAGGATCAAGCGGCCGGTCGTCTCCGGCCAGCCAGTGTGCGATCGTCTCCGCGATCGGCTGACCGGTCTCCAGCTCGACGAAACCGAACTGGCCCGACTGGTTGCACTCCAGGAACCACCAGGTCCCCTCCGCGTCCTCCGCGAAGTCGAAAGCGCCGTACGACAGTTCCGCGCCCCGCAGGTAGCGGCGGACCGACGCCGCCACGCGCGGGGGCACATCGGTGGCGAGCCAGGGGGAGACGGACGGGGCGAAACGGACGTCCACGTGGTCGGGATGGGCGTCCGGGTCCACCGCCTTGCGCGCCGCCAGCAGCCGGTCCCCGACCGCCGTGAGCCGGATGTCGGCCCGCTTGTCCACCCGCCGCTGCAGCAGCGTCGGGCCGAAGGCGACCGCGCTGAAGTCGGTGCCCGGCGCCACCCGGCTGGTCGGCACCGCGCGCGGCGGCTCCTGCGGATGCGCGCCGGAGACGGGTTTGACCACCACGTCCCGGTGCCGCTCGGCGAACTCCCGTGCCGTCTCCGGGAACGTGGTGATCAGGGTGGCCGGGACCGGCAGCCCGCTGCGCTGGGCGAGCCGCAGCTGCCAGGGCTTGTGCCGGGCTCTTCGCGCCGCGTCCGGGTGGTTCATCCAGCGGGCGTCGCTGCACCGCAGCATGCCGTACAGGGCCTGTGCCGACTCCTGGGTCAGCCAGGAGGACGGCCGGGCGGCACGCGCGGCCGCGTCGCCCGGCCTGCGCACCCAGATGGAGCGCAGGCCGCTTATCCCGACCAGACGCCCGCCGACGGACAACTGGCCGCCCAGGCCGTCCCCCGCGTACTCGCCGGTGAGCGCCACCCCGTTGGTGAGATCGGCGGGGTCGAACCGGACGACGCGCACGTCCGCCTCGCCCAGTCGCAGGACCACCATGTCCGCCGTGACGTCCTCGTCACTGGTCAGGATGAGCACGGTCATCGTCCGGGGCCCGCGATCAGTCGTCGAAATGTGTCTTGGAGCCTGCCGTGGAGGTGGTCGTCCCCAGGGCGAGCAGGATCGCGTGGTCGGTGGCGGCGATCCGCCCGTCGGGCAGGACGTTCAACTGCAGAGCGGAGTCGTACGCGTACGGCGTGGTGACATCCAACTGCCCAGCGGGTCGCGCGTAGTTGAGCGTGAACGGTTGCATGGTCTCTCCCCTGTTTCGTCCTTCACGTCCTTATACGAATCGAACGATTGGTTGGTTTCCTCACACTCCGTGACCATAGTCCGGAGGGAGGCACCATCGGCCGGCGGGTCAGCAGGAAGGACGCCGTGCGGCGCGCGGTGGCTGCGCTCCACCGCGGATTCGTCCGCCCGGCCGGCCCGCCGCGCCCCGAGTACGGCCCGCGCGGCCCCGGTTCACCCGCCCGGTACGGTACGGGCGGCGGCCAGGGCCTGTTCGGCGTACCCCCGGCCGAACAGCACCGCGTGCACCAGCAGCGGGAAGAGCTGATGCAGCCCGACCCGGTCCCGCCACCCCGGTGCGAGCGGGCTCCGCTCCTCGTACCCGGCCAGCACGAGCTCCAGGTGGGGACAGCCGAACAGGCGGAGCATCGCCAGGTCGGTCTCGCGGTGGCCGCCGTGCGCGGCCGGGTCGATGACATGGACCTCGCCGTCGGCGCCCCACAGGACGTTGCCCTGCCACAGGTCGCCGTGCAGCCGGGCGGGCGGCTCCGCGGGACCCGCGAGCGCGGGCAGCCGCTCGCACACCGCCTCGATCACCGCGGCCTCGCCCGGACGCACCGTCCCCGCGTCGGCCGCGGCGCGCAGATACGGCAGCACCCGGTGCTCGGCGTACCAGGGGGCCCAGTCCTCGCCCCGTACGTTCCGCATCGGTGCGCGGCCGATGTACGCGTCCTCGGGCCCGTCCGGCGGGGCGGCGCCGAAGGCCGGGGCGCCCGCCGCGTGCAGGGCCGCGAGCGCGCGGCCGAAACGCACCGCCGCTCCGGGTGCCGGGCTGTCGGTCGGCACCCGCTCGACGACCAGTGACCACGCGTCGTGCCCCAGCACCTCGGGCACCCTGACCGCGTGCGCGGCGGTGAGCCAGCGCAGCCCCGCCGCCTCGGCGGCCGCCGCGCCGGGGCCGTCGCCGCGCTTGACCATCACCGTCGTGCCGTCCTCCAGCGTCACCTCGGCGGGCGACCCCGGTGCCACCGGGCCGCCCGCGACCCGGCGCCCGGTGAGCCGGGACGCCGTCAGCCCAGGATCTTCGACTCGCTCGACCACGGGCCCAGGGTACGGTCGGCAAAGGCCGGACCACGTCAGTTACTTCGAGCGTTGCTACGACGGTTTTCGGCCAAGTTTGCCCGGAATGCGGGGCGGTGGCGGCCGCCGCGGTCGGCGTCCCCGGCCGCCTCCCGGCCGACGGCGGCGGCCGGTGGCCGCGAGCGGGCGGCCGGACGGGTCATCGGCTGGGCCGTCCGGGGGCCGTACCGGCGTGTCGCTGCGACAGACGGGTGGAGACCTGACCCGGCTGGACGGCCTGAATGGTGCCCGGCGACAGCCTGTCCGACGGTGGATCATGTCGAGGCCGGGTCATGTCAGCCGATGAGGAATCCGCTGCCCGGCCACGGCGGAAGGACACCGATATGCGTTCTGCCCGCATTCTTCTCGCCACGGCGGCCGCATCCGCCGCCCTCGCCCTCGCCACCCCCGGCGCCGCGCTCGCCGGGGACGACGGAGGCCGGGACGACTCCTCCTACAACAAGGAGCAGAACAGCGACTCCGACCGGGACAAGGGCTCGGGCGACAAGGAGTCCGGAGGCAAGGACTCCGGCGGCAAGGACTCCGGCCGCGACTCCTACGACTCCGAGAGCGACGGCCCGCGCGGCGGCGTGCACACCGGCGGCGGCGCCCTCGCCGCCGTCGGCAGCGACGACTGGAGCTCCGACTCCGGCGACGACAGCCGCTTCGACCCGGAGAGCTACAAGGACAAGGGTGACGGAGGCGGCAGCGGCGGCAAGGACAGCGGCGGCAAGGGCGACTCCGACAGCGACGAACCGCGCGGCGGCATGCACACCGGTGGCGGCGGTCTCGCCGGCTCCGGTGGCGTGACCACGGGCGGCGTCGCCGTCCTGGCCGCCGGTGCCGTGGGCGCCTACGCGCTGCGCCGCAAGAAGGCCGCCGGGTCGGCCTCCTGACCGTCCCCGCGCATCAGGGGCCGTGGCCGCCGTCGACGCCCAGCCGCGTCGGCGGCCCGCGCCCCACGATCCCGATCCCCGCGCTGCCGTGCCCGAACGAGGTGGTGTCCGATGGCAGCAGATCCCTCCTGCGGTGAGAACGCGGGCCGGGGAGGCCGGCTGACGCTGTGGGTGGTGGCCATCGCCGTCCTCGCGCTCAGCGTCTTCGGCGGCCATCACGGCACCGGCACCGGCGCCGGTCCCGGCGTGACCCGCGCCCAGAGCGCCACGGCGGGCGGCGTCGAGGCGGGCGGTGCGCTGCCCCGCTCGGCCCCGACCCGGCTGCGCATCCCCAAGATCGGCGTGAACGCCCCCTTCACCGCCCTCGTGCTCGCCTCCAACGGCCAGCTGGAACCGCCCCCGGCCAACAACACCAACCTCGTGGGCTGGTACAGCAAGGGCGTCTCACCCGGCGAGAAAGGCACGTCCGTCATCGCCGGGCACGTCGACACGACCACCTCGGCCGCGGTCTTCGCCGACCTCGACGAACTGGCGCCCGGCGACCGCTTCTCCGTGGAGCGGGCCGACGGCAGCACGGCGGAGTTCGTCGTGGACAGCGCCGACACCTTCGCCAAGGACGACTTCCCCAGCGAGCGTGTGTACGCCGACGCCGAGCGCCCCGAGGTCCGGCTCATCACCTGCGCCGGGGACTACGACCACTCGGCCAAGGACTACACGGAGAACCTGGTCGTCTTCGGCCACCTCGCCTGAGGGTCCGCTCACCGGGCGCGGGCCGCTCATCGGGCGCGGGCCGCCAGGGGGCCGTCGGGGGAGAAGGCGATCCGCGCGAAGCGCTCGCCGATCCGCCGGTGCGCGGCGCCGTCCGGGTGGAGCCCGTCGGGCAGCGGCAGTTCCGCGAAGTCGGCCTCGCCGTACAGCTCGCGTCCGTCCAGCAGATGCAGGTGCGGGTCCTCGGCGGAGCGCCGCGCCACGATCCCGGCCAGCTCCTCGCGTACGGCGTCCAGCGTCAGCTTGCCCTGGCTCCGCTCGGCCGGGTCGCCCGCGGCGCGGAACGCGAGGCGCCCCTCGGCCAGCGCGGAGAGGTCCGGCATGGTCGGGCCCGGGGTGTCCTCGTGCATCGGGCACAGGATCGGCGAGACCACGAGCAGCGGCGTGCCGGGGTGGCCCTCGCGGATCGTGTCGAGGAACCCGTGCACGGCGGGCCCGAACGCGCGCATCCGCATCACGTCGGTGTTGACCAGGTTGATGCCCAGCTTGACGCTGATCACGTCGGCCGGGGTGTCGCGCAGCGCGCGGGCGGTGAACGGGTCCAGCAGCGCGCTGCCGCCGAGCCCCAGGTTGACCAGCTCGACGCCGCCGCGCGAGGCGGCGACGGCGGGCCAGACCCCGGTCGGGCGCTCGGCGTCCGAGCCGTGGCTGATGGAGCTGCCGTGGTGCAGCCACACCGGCCGCCCCGGCTCCGGCACGGGCTCCACCGGGGCGTCGGTGCGCAGGGCGACCAGTTCGGTGGTCTCGTTGTGCGGCAGCCATATCTCCACGAGCTTCGACCCGGCGGACAGTCCGGTGAAGCGGGCCGTGCCCGCCGGGCCGGGGACGCGCTCGGCGGTGCCGGTGGACATGTCGATCCTGAGCGTGTCGCCGCCGGTGACGGAGGCGCTGCCCGCCGGGCGGCCGTCCACGAGCAGGTCGTAGACGCCGTCCGGGCGGGGCGGGGCACCCAGGTAGGCCCGCTTGGTCGGCAGGGTGTCCAGCTCGATCGCGGTGGCGCGGGTGCGGAACACCAGGCGTACGCCGGAGGGCTGGGACTCCACCAGGTGCAGTTGCGGGTCGGCGCACTGGGCCCGCGCCCGGGCGGGCAGCCGGTGCGGGAGCAGGCCCCGCTCGGTGCGCTCCAGTTCGGCGGCGCCCCGGACGAGTTCGGCGCTGAGCGGGGTGGTGATCCAGGCGGTGGTCATCGGTGGCCTGTCGGGTCAGGGGGCGGGCGGGGGAGTGGCGGGCCAGTTCCGCAGGAGGGCGTCGAGCGCGTCGAGCACGCGTTCCCAGGACTCCTGCGAGCCGGGGGCGCTGTGGTCGAAGCCGCCCGCCGACTCCAGGCCGACGAAGCCGCTGAACACGCTGCCCAGCAGACGCACGGCATGGGTCTGGTCCGGTTCGGCGAGGTCGTAGCCGCGCAGGATCGCCCGGGTCATCTGGGCGTGCCGGACACCCGCGCTCGCGGCGGCGGTCTCGGGGTCCAGGCGGTAGCGGGCGGCCTCGAAGCGGCCCGGGTGCTCGCGCGCGTAGTCGCGGTAGGCGTGGGCGAACGCCGTCAGGGCGTCCTTGCCGGCCCGGCCCGCCAGCGCCTCGGCCGCGCGGTCGGCCAGCTCCTCCAGGGCGACCAAGGCGATCTGGGTGCGCAGGTCGTGGGAGTTGCGCAGATGCGCGTACAGGCTCGCGGTCTTCACACCGAACCGCCGGGCCAGCTCGGACACCGTCACCTGCGCGAACCCGGCCTCGTCGGCCAGCTCCGCCCCGGCCCGGACCAGCCGTTCCGTGCTCAGACCCGCGCGCGCCATGGGACCACCTCTCGAAGAACCTGACCGATTATGTATTTACCTAAAGGGTTTAGGCAAATGGGCATCAGGTGCAGCCGGGAACGCGGACGGCCGCCGACCGGAGTGCGGTCGGCGGCCGTCATGGCGCGGCGAGGGGCGGTCAGACCTCCGGGGCCGGGTAGGTGGGGTACTCCACGCCCGACACGTGCTGGACGACCCGCACGACCTGGCAGGAGTAGCCGAACTCGTTGTCGTACCAGAGGTAGAGGATCGCGTTGTCGCCGTCGACCTTCAGGGCGCCGCCGTCGACGATCGAGGCGTTGCGGGAGCCGATGAAGTCGCTGGAGACCGCGTCGGGCGCCGTGGTGAAGTCGATCTGGCGCTTGAGCGGGGAGGTCAGCGACACCTCGCGCAGGTGGTCGTGGACCTCCTCGCGGGTGGTCTCGCGGCCCAGTCGCAGGTTCAGGATGGCGATCGAGACGTCCGGCACCGGCACCCGGATCGAGCTGCCGGTGATCGGCGCCTTCAGCTCCGGCAGCGCCTTCGACACGGCGGAGGCGGCACCGGTCTCGGTGATCACCATGTTGAGCGGCGCGGACCGGCCCCGGCGCTCGGCCTTGTGGTAGTTGTCCAGCAGGTTCTGGTCGTTGGTGAAGGAGTGGACCGTCTCCACGTGGCCGCGCAGCACCCCGTACTCGTCGTCCATCGCCTTCAGTGGCGGGACGATGGCGTTGGTGGTGCAGGAGGCGCAGGACAGGATCTGCTCGTCCGGCTTGATCGTGTCGTGGTTGACGCCGTGCACGATGTTCGGCACGTCACCCTTGCCGGGCGCGGTCAGGACGACCTTGTCGATGCCGGGCCGCAGGTGCTGGGACAGGCCCGCGCGGTCGCGCCAGTTGCCGGTGTTGTCGATGAGGATGGCGTTGTCGATGCCGTACTCGGTGTAGTCGACCTCTGACGGGTCGCCGGCGTAGATCACCTTGATCTCGTTGCCGTTGGCGATGATCGTGCTGGTGTCCTCGTCCACCGTGATGGTGCCCTGGAACTGGCCGTGGATCGAGTCGCGGCGCAGCAGCGAGGCCCGCTTGACCAGGTCGCCGGCGGACTTGGCGCCGCCGCCCCGGACGACGACGGCACGCAGCCGCAGGCCGTTGCCCGAGCCGGCCTTCTCGATCAGCAGGCGGGCGACCAGGCGGCCGATGCGGCCGAAGCCGTAGAGCACGACGTCGCGCGGCTCGCGGCGCTCGATCTTCTCGGCGCCCGTGGCCCCGGCGACGGCCTCGGCGGTGAACTCCGCCACGCTCAGTCCCCGGTCGTCGGCCTTGTAGGTGGCGGCGAGCATGCCGAGGTCGATCTGGGAAGGGCCGAGGTCGAGGGCGGTCAGCGCCTGGAGGAACGGCATCGTCTCGGTGACCGACAGCTCCGCGCCCGCGATCTGCCGGGCGAAGCGGTGCGTCTTGAGGATGCTGACCACCGACTTGTTCACCAGGGAGCGGCTGTGCAGCAGGACGGTCACGTCCCGCTCGCGGTGCAGCTTCCCGATGATCGGGATCATCGACTCCGCGATCTCCTCGCGGTGCTTCCAGTTCGTGAACGAGTCGTCATTGACAGTCACAGATCTATCTTTCGAGCTAGGCGGCGCTCATATGGTAGGCACACACTACTTTGATCACCAGAGGCGCCTGTCAGCGGGTCCTCCCCGCCGCCGTTCCTGAATCAGGGTGGAAGAGCGCGCGACACCGTTGATCCGCATTGCACCGCGCACGCCGCGTGACCATGGTCGGAGCGTGATCACGTCTTCCGCCCCCCGGCCCGGAGCGGCCGCCCCCGCCCGCGCGCCCCGCCGCCGCGTACTGCCCCGGATCGTCCGCCACCGCGCACCGCACGGCGCCCTCCTCGCCCTCGCGCTGTTCGCCGCCGTCCGCGTGGCGGGCATCGCCGCCGTGATCTCCGCCAACGCGCTCACCGGCCGTCCCCTGGTGCGCAGCCTCGCCCACTCCTGGGACTCGCGCTGGTACCTGAACATCGCCGCCCACGGCTACGGCCGCCTCATCTGGATCACCCCCACCGGGGGAGTGCAGAGCGACTGGGCCTTCTTCCCGCTCTACCCCGCACTCGTACGCGCCGCCGATACCGTCCTCCCGGTCGGCCTCGCGGCGGCCGCCCTGCTGGTCGCCTGGACCGCGGCCGTCGTCGCGGCGTACGGCGTCTACCTCATCGGCCACCACCTGTACGGCCGCGCCGCCGCCACCGCCCTGGTCGCCCTGTGGGCCGTGCTGCCGCACGCCGTGGAACTCACCATCGCCTACACCGAGTCCCTCTTCGCCGCCCTGGCCGCGTGGTCCCTGTACAGCGTGCTCAAGGAACGCTGGCTCTGGGCCGGCGGGCTCGCCCTGGCGGCGGGCCTCGCCCGGCCCACCGGCTTCGCCGTCGCGGTCGCCGTCATCGCCGCCGCCGCGCTCCGGCTCCGCCCGGGCCGCGACCGGGCCGCCCCGGCCGTGTGGGCGGGCGCCGCCGTCGCCCCGGCCGGGTGGCTCGGCTACGTCCTCTGGGTCGGCCACCGCACCGGGGACCTGACCGGCGGCTACTTCTCCGTGCAGGGCGCCTGGGGCTCCCGTGTCGACTTCGGCGCCGGGGCCGCCCGCTTCGTCGGCGCGCTCCTCGCCCACGGCGGCCAGGTCGTCTACCCCGTCGCCCTCGTCGTCGTCCTCGTCGGCGTGGTGCTGTTCGGGCTGCTCTGCGCCGAGCGCGCCCCGCTGCCCCTCGTGGTCTTCGCCGGGGTCCTCGTCCTGCTGGTCGTCCTCGGCTCCGGCTCCTTCTCCTCCAAGCCGCGCTTCCTGCTCCCCGCCTTCCCGCTCCTCATCCCGCCCGCCCTCGCCTTCGCCCGCGCCTGGCGCACCCGCCCCGTCGCACCCCTCCTCGTCGGCGGGGCCCTGGCCCTGCTCTCCGTGCTGTACGGCGCCTACGTGACGGTGGTCGTCCATTCGCCGCTGTGAGCGACGGCCGGTGCGAAGAACGGGAAAGCGGGTAGGCGGGGGGCTTCGAGGAAAGGACGACCATGACGACCTACGTGATCACCGTGCCCGGCACCTTCACCGAGGACATCGAGGCCGACACCCGCGCCCGGCTCGGGCGGGCCCTGCGCCCCGCCGACCCGCACGGCACCGACCTGGGCATCGCCGAGGACCTCGACACCCTCAACGTCAACGAGGACGGCACCTTCACGCTCCACCTCACCGTGGAGGCCGACAACAACAAGCACGCCGAACAGGAGGCCCGCCGCCTGGCCGGCGAAGCACTGCGCACGGCCGGTCTGGACGAGAACACCGCGCCCCTGGGACCCGCGGTGATCACCGGCATCGACTCCCAGGTGAGCTGACGGCCCGCGGCGTGCCCCGGCGGGCCGCTCCGGGACGCCGGATGCACCCGGACAGGTAAAATCCAGACAACGGCCCGCCAGGTTCACCGCCCACCGGATGTGAACGATGTTCCGCAAGCGCCCCACGGACGAAGGTGACGAGCTGCTGGCCAGACTCGGCTCGCTCACCGCCCAGGCGCGTGAGCGCGCGGAACAGCAGCGCAGCCAGGTCGAGCTGGCCATCGCTCTCCAGCGCGGCATGCTCCCGCGCGACCTGCCCAGCCGGCCCGGACTCCATCTCGCCGTGCGCTACGCCCCCGCCAACCAGGGCCTCAACGTGGGCGGCGACTGGTATGACGCCTTCGCCATGCCGGACGGCCGGATCGGCCTGACCATCGGCGACGTCCAGGGCCACAACATCGAGGCGGCCGCCTTCATGGGCCAGGTAAGGGCCGCGCTGCGCGCGCTCGCCTCCGTCACCAGCGAACCCGGCGAACTCCTCGCCCGCACCAACGACCTGCTCCTCACCCTCGGCAGCGACCTCTTCGCCACCTGCACCTTCCTCCGGCTGGACCCCGCCACGGGGGTGCTGGAGAGCGCGCGGGCCGGGCACATCCCCTTCGTCTGGGCCACCGCCGACGGCAAGTCCGGCGTCGTCCACGACATGGGCGGCCCGCCGCTGGGCATCCAGCCCGGCATGGACTACCGCGTCACCCGCCACCGGCTCTCCACCGGCGGCGTCTTCGTGCTGCTCACCGACGGCGTCGTGGAAGGCCCCTCGCTGCACGTCGAGGACGGTCTCGCCCAGGTCGTGCGCCTCGCCGGCATCGCGGCCGTCGCCGGACTGAAGGCGCACGCGCTCGCCGCCGCCGTGATCAAGGGCGCCGACCACGTGGGCCACGACGACGACGCGGCCGTGCTCGTCGTCGGTCACGACGCCCCGGTCACCGCGCCGCCGCCCTAGCGGCCCCATGCCGTTAGGCCATAGGCGCCGTCCACCGCGCCGAGGCCGCGTGAGCGGTGTGAGAGTTGCCGGGTGGTGGCCTTCCCGGAAGCGCGGCGGCCCGGCGGTCATGTCGCCGTGGCCCTGGCCGTCGCGGTCTGCTACTTCGCGGCCGGACGGCTCGGCCTGCTGTGCAAGCTCAGCGTCGACGGCGCGGTCGTCACCCCCATCTGGCCGCCGACCGGCGTCGCCGTCGCCGCCCTGCTCGTCCTCGGGGTGCGCTACTGGCCTGGCGTCACCCTCGGCGCCTACCTCATCGTGCTGTCGCTGGACACGCCCGTGCTCTACTCGCTCGGCTAC
Source organism: Streptomyces sp. NPDC046860 (assembly GCF_040645115.1). NCBI lineage: Bacteria > Bacillati > Actinomycetota > Actinomycetes > Kitasatosporales > Streptomycetaceae > Streptomyces > Streptomyces sp. NPDC046860. The sequence goes on from NZ_JBEYXQ010000011.1 coordinate 216,690, forward strand.
CTCGTCGGCAACACCCTGGCCCCGCTGGTGGCGGTGTACCTGCTGCGCCGGGCCGGGTTCCGCACCGACCTCAGGAGGCTGCGCGACGGGCTCGCCCTGGTGTTCCTGGGCGCGCTGGGCTCGATGCTGATCAGCTCGACCCTCGGTGTCGCCCTCCTCGTCGTCACCGACCGGATGCCGGCGCACAGCTTCTGGACGGTCTGGCTCGCCTGGTGGGTGGGCGACGCCATGGGCGTCCTGCTCGTCACCCCGATCCTGCTGGTGCTCAGCCACGCCCGGAGCCTGCGTCCCCGGCCCCGCCGGTGGGAGGCCGCCGCGCTGGCCGTGGTCGCCGCGTGCGTCGTACCGCCCGCCGTCTTCAGCCACTTCAGCCTGCTGTTCCTGGTCTACCCGCTGATCATCTGGGGCGCGCTGCGCTTCGAACTGCCCGGCAGCATGCTGTGCGCGCTGGGCACTTCCGTACTGGCCGCCGTCGCGGCGAACGACGGGGAGGGCGCCTTCCGCGGGCTGAGCCGCGTCGAGATCATGGCCAAGCTCCAGGGCTTCAACGGCACCATGGCGCTGACCGCGCTGCTGCTGTGCGCTGTGATCAGCGAACAGCGGCACACCCGGCGCTCGGTGGAGCAGGCGTGCGAGGAACTGGTCGAGGTACTGGAACACCTCACCGCGGGCGAGGCCCCGCCGCCCCGGCCGGCACCCGAGGACGCCGACCCCCTGCTCCGGCCGGGCGACGACGCGCCGCCGCCCGGCCGCTGAGCCGGCACAGCGGGCGGAACCGCGCCCGTCAGGCCAGTGCGAGGGTGGCGGTGACCCGCTTGCCGTGTCCCAGGTGAGTGACCTCCAGGGCGCCGCAGAGCAGGCTCACCAGGCGCAGGCCGTGTCCGCCCACCCGCTCGGGGTCCGGCGGCCGGTGCATGGGCGGCCTGGGCGAGGCGTCCGTGACGCTGATCCGCAGCGCCGCCGCGTCCGGCACGACCTCCAGACGCACCGTGAACGGCCCGGGTGCGTGCTTGAGCGCATTGGTGACGAGCTCGCTGGCGACGAGCTGGGCGTCCTGCACCGTGCGCGGGCCCGGTGCGGGGCGCAGCCGTGCGAGGAGGTCGGCGACCGCGTTCCGGGTGTCCGGCAGGGACGCGGGGTCGGCGTCCCAGCCGCGGCAGTAGCGCGGAGGGACCGACGCCGTCCGCGTCGGCGCGTCTGCCATGAGGGGGAGGTCCATACGGAATCGCCCTTCTCCCGTGGTGGCCGGTTCCGGCCCGTTCGTGCGATCTCGGTGGATCGTCCCTTCTCAGGACCGGCTACCCCCTGTCGCGCCGGTCAAGGGGCGAGACCCGGTGAATCCCCCGGACGTGCGAAGGAGAAGCCGTGAAAGAGCGTGCGACGAAACAAAACAGCGGGCCCGGAAATCCACGAGGGATTTCCGGGCCCGCCCGGCACGGCATCGCACCGAGTCAGTGTTTGAACGTGTCCTTGGCCTTTTCCTTGGCCTGCCGGGCGTCACCCTTCGCGCCTTCGGCGCGGCCCTTGGCCTCCATGCTCTCGTTGCCGGTGGCGCGGCCCATGGTCTCCTTGACCTTGCCCTTGAGCTGCTCCGCCTTGGCCTTGGCCTTCTGGTCGCCAGCCATCGGGTTTTCACATCCCAACGTTTTTCGGTGCGTGGTCGACATCCGGCTATCCCCATCGGCACGGCCCAAACCGAAAAAGTCGGGATTCATGAATCCTCTTCCTCCCGGCGGGCGCGGCGCCGCCGGACCAGATACCGGACGGCAAGGGCCGCCACCAGCACTCCGGCGGCGATGAGCACGTAACGCTGGTAGCGGACGATCTCGTCGTACACGGCCGTGATGTTGCTGCCCGCGAGGTAGGCCAGCGTCGACCACAGGCCCACCCACAGGGCGGCGCCGAGGGCGTTGAAGGCGAGGAAGCGGGGCCAGGCCATTCCCGTGGTGCCCGCGATGATCCCGTTGGCCTGGCGCAGTCCCTCCACGAACCGGGCGACCGTGACGATCTTGCCGCCGTGCCGCCGGAAGAACGCCTCCGCCGCCTCGAAGCGCTTCGGGGTCAGCAGGATGTACTTGCCCCAGCGCTCCACGAACGCCCGGCCGCCGGTGCGGCCGATGAGGTAACCCACGTTGTCGCCGATCACCGCCGCCGCGAAGGCGATGGCCGCGACGGCGATGATGTTCAGCTCTCCCGCACCCGCGTAGACCCCGGCGGCGAGCAGGATCGTCTCGCCCGGGGCGGGCACCCCGAAGTCCTCCAGGAAGACGACCGTGCCGACGGCCCAGTAGCCGTACTGGCCGAGCAGCGGGGCGAGCGGTGCCAGCGGGCCGGGCAGGGGAGGCGGCATGGCATCACCGTACGCCGCGCCGCACCCCTGCCTTGGTCGTGACCTGCGCGAAGAGCGGCGTCAGGACCGGCCGACCGCGTCCTGGTCGCGCACCGCCGCCGGGGCGGCCGGCTCCTCGGGAGCCCGGTCCGGGACCGTACGGGCGCGGCGGCGCCCGGCGACCGCCATGGCGATCTGGTCGGTGTAGCGCGCGGTCAGCGGGCCGACGACCACCAGGATCAGCACGTACGCGGTGGCGAGCGGGCCGAGCCGGGAGTCGATGCCCGAGGTGACCGCCAGCCCGGCGATGACCACCGAGAACTCGCCGCGGGCCACCAGGGTGCCGCCCGCCCGCCAGCGGCCCCGCACCGAGATACCCGCGCGCCGCGCGGCCCAGTAGCCGGTGGCGATCTTGGTGAACGCGGTGACGACCGCGAGGGCCAGCGCGGGCAGCAGCACCGGGGGGATGCTCGCCGGGTCGGTGTGCAGGCCGAAGAACACGAAGAACACGGCCGCGAACAGGTCCCGCAGCGGTGCGAGCAGGTTGTGCGCCCCCTCGGCGACCTCGCCGGAGAGCGCGATGCCCACCAGGAACGCCCCGACCGCGGCGGAGACCTGCAACTGCTGGGCGAGCCCGGCCACCAGCAGGGTCAGCCCGAGCACCACCAGCAGCAGCTTCTCCGGGTCGTCGCTGGAGACGAAGCGGGAGATGACCCGGCCGAACCGCAACGCCAGCAGCAGCACCAGGCCCGCCACGCCGAGCGCGATGGCGAGCGTGATGCCGCCCGCCACGAAGCCCGTACCGGCCAGCAGCGCGGTGACCAGCGGGAGGTACACCGCCATCGACAGGTCCTCCAGCACCAGGATGCTGAGGATCACCGGCGTCTCCCGGTTGCCGATCCGCCCCAGGTCGCCGAGGACCTTGGCGATGACGCCGGAGGACGAGATCCAGGTGATGCCGGCCAGCACCACGGCCGCGATGGGGCCCCAGCCCAGCAGCAGGGCCATCACCGCGCCCGGCACCGCGTTGAGCGCGAAGTCCACCAGGCCGGCCGGGTACTGCGTCTTGAGGTTGGAGACCAGATCACCGGCGGTGTACTCCAGCCCCAGCATGAGCAGTAGGAGGATCACGCCGATCTCGGCGCCGATCGCCACGAACTCCTCGCTGGCGCCCAGCGGCAGCAGTCCGCCCTCGCCGAAGGCCAGACCGGCGAGCAGGTAGAGCGGGATGGGGGAGAAGCTGAGCCGGGCGGCGAGCCGCCCCAGCAGGCCGAGGGCCAGGATGATGGCGCCGAACTCGATGAGGAAGACCGCGGAGGAATGCATCCCGATCACTCCCTGCCGAGGATGCCGGCGGCCGCGTCGACGCCCTCGCGGGTGCCGATCACGATGAGCGTGTCGCCGCCCGCGAGCCGGAAGCCCGGACCGGGGGAGGGGATGGCGTCCGCGCGGCGCAGCACGGCCACGATCGACACGCCGGTCTCGGTGCGCATCCGGGTCTCGCCGAGGAGCCGTCCGTTCCAGTGCGAGGTGGAGGGCAGCGAGACGCGTTCGGCCACCAGACCCAGCTCGGTCGTCCAGAGCAGGCTGGCGCTCCGATGCGTCGGCATGAGCGCCCCGGCGACCGCCTCCGCCTCCCCGCCGCTCAACTGCACCGACAGCGCGCACGCGTCGGGATCGTCCTCGCGGTAGGCGCTCAGCGTCCGTGCCCCGTCGCGGTGGGCCACCACCGACAGGCGGCGGTGTTCGCGGGTGGTGAGGTCGTACCGGACGCCGATGCCCGGCAGCGGTGTCCTACTCGTGCGTGCGGTTCCCATGGCAACCCCCCTGGGTTTCTTGACCGTTTCTTGGTGCAATCATTACCGAGCACCCTAACCGGGCCGTGCGCGGCCACCGGAGGAAGCGGTCGTCCCAGGGGGGTTACGTCATGGTTTATCCGCCTGTCAGCCGCCGAGGTTGCCCTGGCGGGCGTCGCGCCACAGGTCGACCCCGCCGTCCGTGGCGTACTTGTCGATCTCGGCCAGCTCCTCGGCGCTGAACTCCAGGTTCTGAAGGGCCGCCACGTTCTGCTCCAGCTGCTCGGTGCGCGAGGCGCCGATCACCAGCGAGGTCACCCGCTCGTCGCGCAGAGCCCAGGCCAGCGCCATCTGGGCCAGGGTCTGGCCGCGCCGGGCCGCGATGTCGTTCAGGGCGCGCAGCCGGCCGCGCATGTCCTCGGTCAGCCAGGACTGGTCGAAGGACTTGCCCGCCGCCGCCCGCGAGTCCTGCGGCACGCCGTCCAGGTAGCGGCCCGTCAGCAGGCCCTGGGCCAGTGCCGTGAAGCCGATGACCCCGAACCCCTCCTCCTCGGCCGCGTCCAGCAGGCCCTCCGTCTCGATCCAGCGGTTGAGCATGCTGTACGACGGCTGGTGGATCAGCATCGGCGTGCCCAGCTCGCGCAGGATGGCCGCGGCCTGCCGGGTGCGCTCGGCGTCGTAGGACGAGATGCCGACGTAGAGCGCCTTGCCCTGGCGTACGGCGGTGTCGAGCGCGCCCATCGTCTCCTCGAGCGGCGTGCTCGCGTCCAGCCGGTGGGAGTAGAAGATGTCCACGTAGTCCAGGCCCATGCGCTTCAGCGACTGGTCCAGGGAGGCCAGCACGTACTTGCGCGAGCCGCCGCCCTGGCCGTAGGGGCCGGGCCACATGTCCCAGCCCGCCTTGGTGGAGACCACCAGCTCGTCACGGTACGGGGCGAGGTCCTGCTTCATCAGCCGGCCGAAGTTGATCTCCGCCGAGCCGTAGGGCGGGCCGTAGTTGTTCGCCAGGTCGTGGTGCGTGATTCCCAGGTCGAAGGCGCGCAGCGCGATCTCGCGCTGGGACTCGAAGGGCCGGTCGTCGCCGAAGTTGTGCCAGTAGCCCAGCGACAGCAGGGGCAGGTCGAGCCCCGAGCGGCCGGTGCGCCGGTAGCGCATGGTGCCGTCGTAGCGAGCGGGGTCCGCGACGTGGTTCATCGGGTGGTCTCCGGGTGATGCCGTAGGGGTGTCCCGGGATGCGGGACTGATCCACACTGCGCCTTCGGCACGGCGAAGTCCAACCGTCGTACCGCATGGGATTGAGCTGCCTTGTTTCTGAATCACCCCGCCGCTGACCTCGGCGTTCGCCCATGTGTACGTGGCCGGTGTGACGTGTGGGGTGTTGGGCAGCAGGATGGGACACGGGGCTGATGCCCGGTGCGGCCGGAAAACAGCGCAACCGGCGAACCGACGGCGAAAGGAGCGGCAGTGAGCGATGCTCTGTCCGACGGAGAGCGGCCCTCCGGCACGAAGAAAAAGGCCTCACAGGCGGTGCTGGACCTTCCCCACCAGGTCCGCGAAGAGCTGACCAGCAGGCTCAGGCGCAACAGGGGCGCCTTCCGCAAGGACGACGTCCAGGTCGTCGAACCCCCGCTGCTCAAGCGAGCCGTCGGCGCCTCGGCGCTCGGCAACTGCATGGAGTGGTTCGACTTCGGCGTCTACAGCTACCTGGCCGCCACCCTCGGCAAGGTGTTCTTCCCCGGCGCCTCCCCGGCCGCCCAGGTGATCTCCTCCTTCGCCACCTTCGCCGCCGCCTTCGTGGTGCGCCCGCTCGGCGGGCTGGTCTTCGGACCGCTCGGCGACCGGCTGGGCCGGCAGAAGGTACTGGCCACCACCATGATCATGATGGCGGTCGGCACCTTCGCCATCGGTGTGATCCCCAGTTACGCCACCATCGGCATCGCGGCGCCCATCCTGCTGCTGCTCGCCCGCATGGTGCAGGGCTTCTCCACCGGCGGCGAGTACGGCGGCGCGACCACCTTCGTCGCCGAGTACTCACCCGACCGGCGGCGCGGCTTCCTGTCCAGCTGGCTCGACTTCGGCACCTTCGTCGGGTACGCGCTCGGTTCCGCCCTGGTGACCGTCCTGAACCTGCTCCTGTCGGACGCCGAGATGCTCTCCTGGGGCTGGCGCATCCCGTTCCTGGTCGCGGGCCCGCTCGGCGTGATCGGCCTCTACATGAGGCTCAAGCTCGAGGAGTCCCCGGCCTTCCAGCAGCAACTGGACGAGCACGAGAAGAGCCTCGCCCAGGAGTCGGCGGGCAGTGAGTTCAAGGACATCATCAAGAACCACTGGGGCGCCCTGCTCATCTGCATGGGCCTGGTGCTGCTGTACAACGTCACCAATTACATGGTCACCGGCTATCTGCCGACCTACCAGACCGAGACCCTGCACCGGTCGGCGAGTTCGGCCGACGTGCTGGTGCTCATCGGCATGGTGTGGATCGTCATCCTCATCACTTTCCTGGGCAGGCTCAGCGACCATGTCGGCAGGCGGCCGCTGTACGGCTGGGCCGCCGCCGCGATGATCGTGCTGGCGATCCCCGCGTTCCTGCTGATCAAGGCGGAGGGCACCTGGGCGCCGATCCTCGGCGTGCTGATCCTGTCCACCCTGCTGGCCTGCTTCGCGGCGCCGAGCGCGGCCACGCTGCCGGCCCTGTTCCCGACCGCCGTCCGCTACGCGGCCATGGGCATCGGCTTCAACTTCGCTGTCGCCGCCTTCGGCGGCACGACCCCGCTGGTGACCGCCGCCCTCGTCGACATCACCGGCGACGACCTGATGCCCGCGTACTACCTGATGCTGGCCGGCGTCATCGGCCTGGTGACGGTGAAGTTCCTGCCCGAGAGCGCGCAGGTCCCCCTGCGCGGTTCCCAGCCGATGGTCGGCTCCCAGGAGGAACGGCGCGAGCTGATCACCACCTCCAAGGAGCTGTACGCCCTGGCGAAGGACCGCACGGCGGCCAACCCCGGCCAGCCGCCGACCTGATCCGGACGACCTTCCCGGCGGACCTCCGGGACACGGAAAGCGCGCCCCCCGCGGCCAATACGGCCTCGGGGGGTTTCGCGCGCCCGGGAGTCCCTCTGGGGCAAGGTGGTTTTCGGCCGTCCGCACCCTCACCAAGATCTCGAATAGCGGACGCGGGTTGATCACGGCGACGACCGGATGCTTGTATCGCGACTCGTTGAATCCGCTCAGTTCCTCGCCGTCACGGAAGGCTTTTCATGGGGGTCCGTCATGTTGTGCTGTTCAAATTCAAAGACGGCGTCAACTGGTCGGACCCGAGAGCGGAAGAAGCGGAGGCCGCGACGCTGCGGCATCCGCGGCACATCCCCGAGATAGTGAACTGGAGCTGCGGCAGGAACACCGCCGCGCGTTCGATCGCCCACGACTTCGCCGTCATCGGAGACTTCGCCGACCAGGACGCCGTCCACCGCTACCTCGTCCACCCCGACCACGTACGGGGGGTCGAAAAGTGGCGGGCCATCGCCGACTGGTCGGTGGTGGACTTCGAGCTGGAGACGGAAATCCCCGGCGTGAGGGGAATTCACGCCGGGACGGCCGCGAATCGTGCCGCGATCCACGGGAGAGAACATGGATGAGAACGGCGTCTTATCGCCCGGTGAAAGGTCCGGACCGCCCTGGGCGGCGCTGCTGGCCATTGTCGCCGCGGCGCTGATCTGGAGCACCTCCTTCGCCGTGACCAAAGTGGTCCTGGACAACGTGCCGCCGATGACCATCGGCGCCATCAGATTCTCCGCCGCCGCCCTCGTTCTCGCCATTCTCGCCCGGCTGCAGAAGGGCTGGCGCCCGGCCGGACGCCGTCCCGCGCTGGCCATGGGCGGAGCCGGACTGCTCGGAATCACGGCGTACTTCGGGCTGGAGAACATCGGCGTCGACATGGCGACGGCCGCCGACGCCGCCGTCATCGTCGCGGCGTTCCCCATCATCACCGTCGTCCTCGAAGTCGCCGTCCACCGCGAACTGCCCTCCCTCATCCGGGTGCTGGGCATGGTCCTCGCCGTCGGGGGCGTGTGGCTGATCGTCCGGCAGAGCGCGAGCGACGGGGGCACGCACCGGCTGCTCGGGGACATCGTCCTGCTGGTGGCCGGCATCGCCTGGGCCGCGTACAACGTCGTCGCGCGCCGCACCAGCGCGGGGTACTCCCCGCTGACCATCACCTACTACCAGACGGTCGCCGGCGCGCTCGGCTTCGTCCTCGTCAGCCCGCTGGAGTACCGGGACTGGGAGATGCCCACGGCGGCCGACGCCGGCCTGCTCGCCTTCCTCGCCGTCATGTGCTCCATCGCCGCGTTCGTTCTCTACAACTACGGCCTGCGCGAGGTGACGTCGAGCACCGCCGTCAACGTCCTCAACCTCGTCCCCGTCTTCGGCCTGGTCTCCGCGGTCGTCGTCACCGGCGAGAGCGTCGGCGTCGTCCAGGGCGTGGGCTGTCTCGTCGTCATCGCCGGAGTCGTGCTCGGCGCGCAGGCACGGCCCCGCCCGGCCCGCACCGAACTCCCGGAACCGCACGAAGTGTCCCTGCAACAGCACGAGTTGGAACCGAAATGAGCCAGGACATCCAGAACAGCAAGTGCGTGATCGTCGTGAACGGCGATCTGCCGGCCGGCCTGACCGCCAACGCCGCCTCCGTGGTCTCCCTGACCCTCGGCCGCAGCGTCCCCGAACTGATCGGCCCGGACGTCAAGGACGCCGACGGCGACGCGCACCTCGGCATCACCTACATCCCGGTGCCGATCCTCAAGGCCCCCGCCGAACGCGTCGCCGAGATCCACCGGCTCGCCACCGCCGACCCCGAAGCGGTGGTCGTCGGCTTCAGCGACCTGGCGCAGTCCTGCCGGACCTACGACGAGTACATCGAGCGCATGTCGCAGGCGGCCCCCGACTCCCTGACCTACTCCGCGATCGGCCTCTTCGGCCCCCGCAAGCAGCTCAACAAGTGGACCGGCAGCCTGGCCCTGCTGCGCTGACCGGCCCCGAGAAGAACGGGTGCCCGCGGCTCCTACCCCGCAGGCACCCAAGCCCCGTAGCCCACTGATCACAAGCACAGGCTGGGACCATGTTCACTATATTCGACGACCGTCTCGACGCCTTCGCGCGCCGAACCCTCGACGACCACCGCCGGTTCGACGCCGGCGGATGGGGCCCCGAGGAGCTCGCCGGGCACCAGCTCCGCGCCCTCGGCGAGACCCTCCGCTACGTCACCGAGCGCTCGCCCTTCTACCGCGAACTCCTCGGCACCGCAGGCGATCCGGCCCTGACGGACCTCACCTTCGACACCTTCGCCGACCTGCCCTTCACCACCAAGGACGACCTGCGCACCCGCCTGCACGACGTGCTGTCCAGGCCCGTGCACGAGGGCTGGATCTTCTACGAGACCACCGGCACCACCGGCCGCGCCACCCCGTGCCCCCGCGACAACGTCGACTCCCTCGTCAACAACACCGCCCTGTCGGTCTGTTACGACCACGTCTTCCGCGCGCACGGCGACCAGCACGTCATCGGCGTGATGGGCCCCAACGAACTGCACTCCACCGGTGACACGTTCGGCGACGTGTGCCGCAACCTCGGCCACGCCCACGCCAAGATGTGGCCGCACTCGCCCGTCGTCGGCTTCCGGCGCGCGCTCGAGGTCCTTCAGGAGATCTCCGTCACCGGCGTCTTCTGCACGCCCAACGTCGCCATGTCGATGGCCAAGGAGGCGGTCCGGGCCGGGCTGGAGCCGAAGGAACTCGGCATCCGCTTCTTCATGTTCACCGGCGAACTGGCCACCCCCGGCCTGCTCGCCAACATCGGCGAGCTGTGGGGCGCGACCGCCTACAACTGCCTCTACGCCTCCCAGGAGGCGTCCATCCTCGGCGCGGTGCACGGCGACGGCCGGCTGCGCACGGTACCGCTGAACGTGTACTACGAGCTGATCGACCCCGAGACCGAGCGCCCGGTGGCCGCACGGAACGGCTACCGGCAGGGCGAGCTGGTGGTCACACACCTCTACCAGGGCAGCAAGCCGCTCGTGCGCTACCGGACCGGAGACCTGGTCCGGCTGTATCCGGCGGACACCACCGAGGGCGGCTACCCCTCCGAGGTGCTGCTCCCGCTGGGCCGCGTCCGCGACCTCATCGACCTCAACGGCCACAAGGTCACCGCCTACGAACTGGAGTCCCTCATCCTGTCCCGGCTCGCCGGAGCCATGGACTACCAGCTCGTCATCGACCGCGTGGACGGAACCGACACCCTCACCGTCGAGGTCGAGACCCGCGACGGCGTGCCACTGCCGCCCGCGAACGCCGAGGACCTTCTCACCGCCGCGCGGGACGCCTGGGGCTGCCCGCTGGAGATCACCTACGGACAGCTCGGCGGCGTCACCACCACCGGCGCCATGGTGAGCTGGAAGGCGGCCCGTGTGCACGACCGCCGCCAGGAGCCGGACGCCGAGCGGCAGGTCGCCCTCGCCATGGCCGGGCGGAGGTCGGGCCGGTGAACGCGGCTCCGGGGGAGCGCTGGGTCTTCCACCAGGGCGAGTTCGTCCGCGCCCGGGACGTGGCACTGGGACCGGGCACCCAGGGCCTGCACTACGGCACCGGGGTCTTCGAGGGAATCCGCTCCTACGCGGCCGCCGACGGCGGGGACGCGCTGCTGTTCAAGGCGAAGGAGCACTACGAACGCCTCCACGCGTCCTGCCGCCTGCTCCGCCTCGACCTGCCCCACAGCCCCGGTGAACTCGTCGAGCTGAGCCGCGAGCTGATCCGGCGCAACGGCCTCACCGGCGACGCCTACCTCAGGCCCCTGGTGTACAAGCTGGCACTGGAGCCCGGCACCCCCTTCGGCGTCCGGCTCAGCGGCGTGTCCACCTCGGTCACCGTCCTCGCCATGCCCATGGGCGACTACAGCCGGGCCGAGGGCATCCGCTGCGGCGTCAGCTCCTGGCGCCGGGTCCCCGACGCCTCGCTGCCCGCCCGCGCGAAGATCACCGGCGCCTACGCCAACAACGCGCTGGCCGTCGACGAGGCGACCGCCGCCGGGTACGACGACGCGATCATGCTCAACCAGCGCGGCACGGTCGCCGAGGCCAGCACCGCCAACGTCTTCGTCGTCCGCTCCGGCGAGGTCGCCACCCCCGGCCCCGACTCGGACATCCTCCTCGGCCTCACCCGGGCCACCGTCATGCGGATCATCGCCGACGAGACGGGCGCCTCCGTCACCGAACGGGCCGTCCCGCGCTCCGAACTCCACACCGCCGACGAGGTGTTCCTCACCGGCACCGGCTGTCAGATCGTGCCCGTGACCGAGATCGACGGCCGCCCGGTCGGCGACGGCACCCCCGGACCCCTCACCACCCGCGTGCGCGAGGTGTACCGGCGCGCCGTCCGCGGCGCCGACCCGCGCTACCTGCACTGGACCACCCCGGCCGGCCTCGGCTCCCCGGCCGGCGCACACGTCTGACGAGTCCCCTTCCCGGCCGGACCCGTCCGGCCCGGCGGCCGGGCATGCCCCGCCGCGCGCCCTCACGGCCCGGCGGCGCCCCGCCACGACTTCTTCGCGTCCTCACCCTGCCCTTCCCTGGAGGAACTGTGATCAGCAGGTACCGCTCCGACGTGTCCGACGGCCAGGAGATCACCGATGTCGCCCTCTTCCGGCTCCCCCTGACCGCACCCCTGCGCATCACCTCGCTCGGCCCCGCCGGGACCAGCAGCGAGCAGGCCTGCCGCGCCCTGCAGAGCCGGCTGCTCCAGCGCGGCCACGAGAGCGTCCGGATCGACCTGTGCGACCGGTACGAGGAAGCGGCCGACCGGCTCGTCTCCGGCGCCGGTGAACTCGCCGTCGTCGCCAACGCCTATGCCGGCATAGAGCGCTTCTACATGGACCCCGCCCTCCGCCTCGCCGCCGTCTTCGTGAAGGACACCCCGCACTACGGCATCGCGGCCAGGCCGGGCGCCAAGATCGTGGGGAAGGCGTCCGTCGTCACCCACCCCGCGCCCCGCGCGCTCATCGGCGAACTGCTGCCCGACCGCATCGACGTGGCCGAGGTGGTGTTCGCCTCCTCCACGAGCGCGGCGGCCCGCTCGGTCGCCGAGGGAGAGGTCCCGCTCGCCCTCACCACCGCCCCGGCCGCCCGCCTGCACGGCCTGGAGTTCCTCTCCCGTACCCGGCCCATCCGCATGGTGTGGTCGGCGTTCACCCGGGCGGACCTCCTCGACGAGGACCTTCCCGGCCGCCCCGCCCGGTCCGCCCGGAGCCTGGCGTGGTGAGCGCCCCGGTCTTCATCGGCGACGCCGAGGTCCGCGCCCTCCTGCCCGCTCCGACGGCCGTCGCCGCCATGCGGGAGGTGATGCGCGCCTTCTCCGCGGGCGAGGTGACCCAGCCGGTGCGCACCGTGCTCCGCCCGCCCGCGCGGGACGGCGAGGAGCCGGGGCTGTTCGGGTCGATGCCCGCCCACGTGCCGTTCGAGGGACAGCGCTGGTTCGGCATCAAGTCCGTCGTGGTGCGCGAGGACAACCCGGCCCGCGGCCTGCCCACCCACGTCGGCACGGTGACCGTCTTCGCGCCGGACACCGGACTGCCCGTCGCCGTGCTGCCCGCCGACACCGTCACCGAACTGCGCACCGCCGCCGTGTCCGCCGTGGCCGTCGACGCGTTCGCCCCCGCCGGCCCGGTCACCCTCGCCGTCGCCGGCGCGGGCGCCCAGGCACGCGCCCATATCACCGCCCTCGCGGCGGTACGGCCCCTGCGCGGCGTGCGCCTGTGGAGCAGGCGACCGGAGAGCGCCGAGAAGCTCGCCGAGTGGGTCCGCACGGAGCACGGGCTGCCCGCGCGGGTGTACGGCACCCTGCACGAGGCGGCCCGCGAGGCCGAGGTCGTGTGCACGACCACCGCGGCCAGGGAACCCGTGCTGGACGAGCCGGACGTGGCGCCGGGAGCCGTCGTCTGCGCGGTGGGCGCCTGCCAGCCCGGCGAGCGGGAGCTGTCCTCCCGGCTGGTCGCGGGCTCGGCCGTGGTGCTCGACAGCGCCGAGGCGGCCGCCCAGGAGGCGTCGGAGCTGCTGGTGCCCCTGGCGGAGGGCCTGATCGGCCCCGGTCACGCGCGGGGCGAACTCGGCGCCCTCCTCGACGGCCGGACACCGGTGCGGCACAACGAGCGGGAACGCGTGGTCTACCTCTCGCTCGGACTCGCCGCCCAGGACATCGCGGCGGCCGTGCTGGTGGCCCGGGCCCACGCCCGGCGGACGGGGGCCTGAGACTCCGTACGGACTCAGTGCGTCTCGTAGATGCCCTGGTAGTGGGCGAGCGCCGCGTCCTGGACACGGCGCTCGCTCCACGTGGCGAAGCGGTCGGGCGCCAGACGGGCGGGGTCCACGAGGAGATCACCCTCGTCCAGCAGCATCCGGGCGAGCTGGTGGCCCACCCCGCCGGCGTGGGTGACCCAGGACGCCTCGGCGAACCACAGCCCCGGCACCCCGGCGGCGGGTCCCACCAGGGGCAGTTCGTCGGGGGTCATGGCGAAGACACCGTTGAGCCGCCGTCCCCGGGGCGCCGTACGGAACGCGGGCACCAGTGAGGTCGCCCGGTCCAGAGCGGCGCCGAAGTTGTCTTCCGGGAACGGGAGTTCCGCCGAGCTGAGACCGGCGGACGGCGTCAGCGGCAGGGGAGCGTGGGCGTAGCTGCCCAGCCCGTAACGGCGGCCGTGGCGGCGGGTGTAGACCGAGTGGTCGGGGTAGCGGACGATCGGTGTGTCCGTGAACGTGTCGTCCAGGCCGGGCAGTTCACGCGTGTACAGGTACGGGTGCTGGACCGCGGTCATCGGCAGCCGGACCCCGGCCCCGGCGGCGAGCACCGGCCCCCAGATGCCCGCGGCCAGGACGACCCGCCCGGCCGCGACCGGCTCGCCGTCCGTGCCGGCCCGTACCCCGACCACCCGCCCCCGCTCCGCCTCCAGCGCGCCCACATGGGTCTTGAACCGGAAGCGCGCCCCCGCCCGCTCCGCCTCCTCCACCAGCAGCCGCGTCAGCAGTACCGGGTCCACCGCGCCGTCGGACGGGACGAACAGCGCGCCCAGCGTCCGCTCCGCGTCGACCAGCGCGGGAGCCATCCCGACCGCCTCGGCCGCGTCCAGCACCCGCGCCTCCAGCCCGAGCCCGGCGCCGTGCTCCACGTCGCGGTGCGCGCGTTCCAGCCGCTCCGGACCGGTGGCGACCTCCAGACAGCCGACCTGCCAGTACGCCTTGCCGCCCGGCAGCGAGGCGTACTGCGCCACGCTGTCCCGCGCCAGCGCGCTCAGTTCCCGGCTCGCGCTGAGCTGCCCGACGAAGCCGGGAGCCAGACCGGTCGAGCCGGGCAGTTCCGTCCGGCTCCGCGCGTCGAACACCACCACGTCGTCATGGCCCAGCCGGGCCAGATGACAGGCGACCGACGCTCCCACCACCCCCGCGCCCACGACCACCACGCGCTCGGACGCCCGCTGTCCACCGCTCATCACGCACACCTTCCTGCCCACGCCGACCGGGGCACCAGAGTCCACCCGCGCCGACGGTGCGTACAGAGCCGCGGCCGCTCCGTGACAACGGCGACGGGGCCTCCGGGGTCACTCCCGCCGCGCGCACCGGCCGGGACTTAAGCGCGGGTTAATCGAGCATTAAACGTCGTTCGACAACGTTGTTGTTTGTTCAGATACCCGCTGCCCATGGGCGATTTGAGGGGATGTCGGGGCGGTTGGAGCCGGTGGGGGCGGGGCGTATGGTCGGGGCTTGCCGGAGGTGCCCGCCCCACGTGAGAGCGCTCTCAGACCCAAGGTCCGGTGTGTGCGGTGTGCCTCTCCGGCGCTCGTCCCTTCCCCCACGGCCGAGGGCGAGCCCCGTACGTCCCCCCACAGAGAACAGGGTGTGTTCTGCTCATGGCTGGTCATCGTTTACGCCGCTGGTCCGTCCGCGGTCTGGTCTGCGGGAGCGCCGCCGCGCTCGCCGCGGGCGTGCTGATCAACACCACGGGCCCGGGTGCCCACCGCGCCGACGCCGCCCCCGTGGCGCTCAGTTGGTCCGACGACTTCGACGGCGCCGCCGGCAGCGCGCCGGACAGTTCCCGCTGGACCCTGGAGACGGGCGGCGGCGGCAACGGCAACCACGAGCTGCAGTACTACACGAACAGCACCGACAACGCCGCCCTCGACGGCAACGGCAACCTGGTCATCACCGCCCGCAAGAACACCGACCCCAACCTGAACTGCTGGAACGGGCCTTGTCAGTTCACCTCCGCACGGCTGAACACCGCGAAGACCTTCACGCAGAAGTACGGCCGCTTCGAGGCGCGCATCAAGATCCCGCGCGGGCAGGGCATCTGGCCGGCCTTCTGGATGCTGGGCGACGACCTCGGCAGCACGGGCTGGCCGGGCAGCGGTGAGATCGACATCATGGAGAACGTCGGCAAGGAGCCCGCCACCGTCCACGGCACCATCCACGGCCCCGGCTACTCCGGCGCGGGCGGTATCGGCGCCGCGTACAACCTGCCCGACGGCAAGCCGTTCGCCGACGACTTCCACACCTTCGCGGTGGACTGGAGCCCGTCCGGCATCACCTGGTCCGTGGACGGCCAGAACTACCAGACCCGCACCCCGGCCGACGTGAACGGCAACAAGTGGGTCTACGACCACCCCTTCTTCATCATCCTCAACCTCGCGGTCGGCGGTGACTGGCCCGGCAGCCCCGACGCCGGCACCTCCTTCCCGCAGACGATGACCGTGGACTACGTCCACGTCTCCGCCCAGAACTGAGGTCCCGGGGCCGGGAGTCGCCGGACCCCGGCCCCCCGACCCTCCCCGTGTTGTCCCGGCCCCGGCCGGGTGCGTCCCCCACTGCAAGGAGTTCCCCGCATGTCGCCTCGTCACCAGCGCAACCTGACCCGCCGCAAGCTGATGTTCGCCCTGGGCGGCGCGGCCGTGGCCATACCCGCGGGCGCCGCGATCGCCCCCCTCGCCCTCGCCGACCAGCCGGGCGACAGCGGCGGCAACAAGACCCGCGCGGCGTCGGGTTCGCTTCCGGTGACCGTCGTCAACAACAGCGGCTCGTTCGCCAACGGCTCCGTGAACGTCTACGTCGTCGGCAACGTCGACGGCAAGCAGGTCCGCCTCAGGCAGGACGGCACCCTCGCCCCCATCGCCGTCTCCGACAACGGCGCCGACGGCTTCACCGACTACGCGATCCCGCTCGCGGGCAGCGGCGAGACCAAGCTGTCCCTGCCGTTCATGTCGGGCCGCATCTACGTCTCGCTCGGCGACAAGCTGAAGATGAAGGCCGTCACCGACGGCAACGGCAACGCGGCCCTGCAGTTCCCGGCCGGCTGGGTCGAGTCCGACCCCAACTTCGGTGTGCTGCACGACTGCGCCGAGTTCACCTACAACGCGGCCGGCATGTTCTGCAACACCACGATGGTCGACATGTTCAGCGTGCCGATGAACATCCGCCTCACCGGTGAGAAGGACCAGACGACCGGCAGCATCCGCGACGGCGGCCGCGCGGCGGCGTTCGCCGCGGTCAAGGAGGTCGCGGAGTTCTCCAAGCTCGTCGTGGACGACAAGCGCATCATCGCCCCCGGTCACGGGCTGGACGCCGGCCTGTTCGCCAAGGACTACTTCGCGCCGTACATCGACGAGGTGTGGTCCACCTTCACCGGCAAGGACCTGAAGATCACCACGAACGCCGGCACCTTCACCGGCCGCGTCCGCGGCGACCGCTTCACCTTCGACGGCCCGGCCTCGGTGTCCTTCGCCAAGCCCTCCACCCGTGACGTCCTCTTCTGCGACGGCAACCTCGCCGCCCCGAACGACGGCACCACCGGCCCCGTCGCCGCCGTCCTCGGCGCCGGCTTCAACCGCTCGACGCTGCTCACCGACACCGCGCAGCCGAGCACCGACCCGGCCGCCTTCTACCAGGGCGAGCTGACCAACCACTACTCCAAGGCCATCCACGCGGCCACCAAGGACGGCAAGGCGTACGGCTTCGCCTTCGACGACGTCGCCGACTTCGCCTCCTTCATCCAGGACACGGCCCCCTCGGGCTTCACGCTCACCCTGACGGCCTTCTGACCGGACCGGAAACTGGGACCGCTCCCCGCCGGCCGTCGAAGGCGGCGGGGAGCGGTCGCGTCGCGCGCGGTCGGCTCAGCAGGGGCGGATGTGCCAGACCGGCGTCCAGGACGCCGTCCCGCTCTGCGGTGCCCGGCTGCTCCAGCGCTCGGTGCCGTTCTCGTTGTAGAACTTGGCCACGGTGCCGCTGGACTGGTTGTTGTTGAAGTAGCCGTCCCCGAGGCCGTAGAAGTCGTAGTAGCCGCAGTAGTAGTAGTCGTAGAGCTTGCCGTTCCCGTCCTGGATGCACAGGTGCCCGGAACCGCAGCTGATCGCGGCCGAGCGGGGAGCGGCGAAGGTCACCGTGCCGCCGGGCATGGTCGCCTTGTCGGCGGCGGTCTGCTTCTCGCCGGGGTGGGCGGCGAGGTAGCTGTCGATCTGGCCCTGGACACCGGCCGCCGGTGCGGCCGAGGCGCTGCCGGCCAGCAACTGACTCCCCGCCAGCGCGACAGCGGCCGCCGTCACGGCAAGGACTTTGCGCACGCTCATGCTGAAACTCCCCGTGGTTGCGCACTCCGGCTGTCGCCACGGACGGCGGCAGTCCCGAAGGCGTGATCCATCGTGCCGAGGACGCGAGCCCGTCATGAAGGGTCAATCAGGTCAAACGGTGCGACAGGGGTTCCGTCAGGGGCGCACGCGAACGGACGGGAACGGGTCCGTGCACCATGAACCGTTTCGGCACCGTGAACCCGAAAGTTGCTCCGCAAACC
Organism: Streptomyces sp. NPDC046860; assembly: GCF_040645115.1. NCBI lineage: Bacteria > Bacillati > Actinomycetota > Actinomycetes > Kitasatosporales > Streptomycetaceae > Streptomyces > Streptomyces sp. NPDC046860. The sequence continues at coordinate 234,689 of NZ_JBEYXQ010000011.1, forward strand.
CCGGTGAACGTCTCCCGCGCCCCAGGGGCCTCCTGTGCCCCGCGACCGTCCGCGCGCGATGACTGGTTGACGACGTCGGTGCCGCCGGGGCCCCGCTCGCCGAATCGCCCGCCGACGCGAGCCGTCCGGGCCACGGGACCCCCTGCGACGTACGGTTTCGACCGGTGGGGGAGTCACCGACGTCGCCCTGGAGGAACCATGACGCACGCCGCGGGTCAGGCGCCCCGCACCACCAAGGGCCTGAACGGGCACATGCTGATGGCGGCCGTGGTGTCCGCGATCAGCGGCCTGCTGTACGGCTACGACACCGGCGTCATCTCCGGCGCGCTGCTCCAGATCTCCGAGGAGTTCCACATCGGGAACACCATGAAGGAGGCCATCGCCGCCGGAATCCTGCTCGGCGCCGTCATCGGCTCCCTGAGCTGCAGCCTGCTGTGCGAGCGCTTCGGGCGGCACCGCACGATCCTGCTGATCTGCTGCGTGTTCATCGCCGGCAGTCTGACCTGCGCGGTCGCCCCCTCCGCCGTCGGACTCGCCCTCGCCCGCGTCCTGCTGGGCTTCGCGGTCGGCGGCGCCACCCAGACCGTCCCCATGTACGTCGCCGAACTGGCCCCCAAGGCGATCCGGGGGCGGCTCGTGCTCTGCTTCCAGCTCGCCATCGGCGTCGGCATCGTCATCGCCACGATCGTCGGCGCGAGCGAGGCCGTGTCCTGGCGGGTGTCGATCGGCGCGGCCGCCGCACCGGCGCTGCTGATGCTCCTGGGCCAGCTGCGGCTGCCCGAGAGCCCCCGCTGGCTCATCCTGCGCAAGGGCGACGCGGACGGCGCCGAGCGGGTGCTGAAGCAGCTGAGGCCCGAGGGGTACGACATCGGCTCCGAGCTGGACGAGATCACCTCCCTGGCCCGCCGTCAGCAGCGCACCGACCGGAGCCATCAGGGCTGGCGCGGGCTGCGGCGGGCGTGGGTGCGTCCGGCGCTCGTCGTCGGCTGCGGCATCGCCGTCTTCACGCAGCTCTCCGGCATCGAGATGATCATCTACTACGCGCCGACCATCCTCACCGACAACGGCTTCCCCCGCGCCGACGCCCTCCGGGTCAGCGTCGCCCTCGGCGTCGTCTACCTCGTGATGATGATCGTCGGGCTGTGGATCGTGGACAAGGTCGGCCGCCGCAGGCTCACCCTCGTCATGGTGCCCGGCGCGGCCGTCAGCCTCTTCGTCCTGGGCGGCTTCTACATCACCGGTCACAGCGGCCGCGCCTACGTCCCCGCCATCGTGGCCTGCCTGCTGGCCTTCATGTTCTTCAACGCCGGCGGACTGCAGCTGATGGGCTGGCTCACCGGCTCCGAGATCTACCCGCTGTCCGTGCGGGCCGCCGCCACCAGTGTGCAGTCGGCCACCCTGTGGAGCACCAACCTCCTGATCACCCTGACCCTGCTGACCATGATCAGCGCGTTCGGCGTGGGCCAGGTCTTCTGGATCTACGCCTTCTTCAACGTCGCAGCCTGGCTGTTCGTGTGGTGGAAGATGCCGGAACTGACCGGGCGCAGCCTGGAGGACATCGAGCAGCACCTGAAGGACCACGAGTTCCAGCCGGAGGACTTCGCCCGCTCCTGAGCGCCCCTCAGTGCGTCGGGCGGAAGCAGGCGGTGACCTCCTTGCCGCGCGGGCACGGGTAGGCGCCCCAGCTGTCGGCGAGGGCGTCCACCAGGAGCATGCCCCGCCCGCCGGTGGCCTCGCTGGTCGCCCGGCGCTGTTCGGGCAGCTCCGGCGAGGCGTCGTGCACGGTGACGTGCAGGCACTCGCTGTCCCAGGTCAGCACGAGCTGCGCCGTGGCCCGGGCGTGGACATGCGCGTTGGTCACCAGCTCGGACACGGTCAGCAGGACCGCGTCCACGGTGTCCGGCGCGCTCCGCGACCACGCCAGGCTCTCCAGGTGCCCGCGCGTCCAGTCGCGCGCCGCCTTCACCCCGCTGCTCACGGGGAGCGAGCGAGCCCAGCCCACGGCCCGCAACGAGGATTCACTCGGTCGAATTCCGCCCACGTCCATGACATCCGCCTTCCCCGGGATCGCCCCGGCACCCGTGGCAGCCGCCGGTTGCGCCCGGACCGCTGCCCCCGGGCCGACGAAGCGGGCCCCGGTGCGGAGGACTTCCGTCCGCACCGGGGCCCGCCATGTCACCGCGGACGCGCTAGGCCGTGTCCGCAAAGTGGCGCCTGGCTCGCGACGCCTGGCACGCACGCTCGCGGCGTTGTCGGGATCGCCCTCGTACATCCAGTACGAGG